>JAOAFX010000042.1 GCA_026416055.1 Caldifarciminota bacterium | reverse complement strand
CATTCAAACCTTCCCACGCGCGGACATCTGCTGCAAGAACAAGGCTGAATTTACCTGGTCTGAAACTGATCCCGGGTGTATAATAGACCTCATTGGCTCCAAAAATCTTATCATCATCAATGAATGTGAAGAACTGGTCTTCTCCACAATAATCAATACCACCGACCTCAACAAATGGAGTGATCTTTCCAAGGTTCCAGCTTAAAGCCGCACGATAAATTGTGTAATTATTACGCCAGCCCATTTCACTGTCATTCTTGTTCTTATCAATATAGCCACCATTCAAATCAAGAGTCATAAGTTTTGACCTGAAAGATATACCCATTAAAACACCTTCATCAATTGAACCGCTTGAGAAATAGCGAAAAACACCACCATCATTACCATAGGCTTCTCCGAAAATCGGATAGTTTTTCTGTTCAAGGGTGGTGCTGCGGTCTGAACCCGTTGGCAATGAAAGGACAGGTCCAATTGACCAGGCGAAATTTTCTTTACCGAGGCTGAATTTAAAACCGAATTTTGTATCACCCCAGCCAATACTTGCACGATTGTAATCGGTATCGGTATAATTCACACCGTCTCCGTGATACGATGTTGCGATATTCAACGATAGATTATCAGTTATCGCATATCCCAGTCCGAAAAACATATCACCACCACCATGAACAGCTTCACCTGCTGGTTCCCCTATGATCGCCACATTCCTTGTTTCTGTGAAGTAGCGTGCAAACCATCCGACATGGAAATGGCCTGCACCACCGTTCCAGGCTGATTCAGTGCGAAATAGGCCGTATGAACCCTGATTACCGGAATATCCAGAGAGGATGGCTATAATAATACAGATGGCTATTAAGCCTTTTTGCATAAAACCCCCTTTTAGATTAATATTAATCAGCTTTTGTAGAATTTCAAGAGATGGATTTATAATTAAGTCTCATATTTAAGATAACTGATTAAATCGAATAACGACATTCTCCGGTATTTCTGTGAATTTTTTCAGGGGGAAAATTCATCGATTAAATTTGTACTCTAAATTAATCCCATTTCTTTTTTTCTTCTATGTATTTCAGGAAGTAATCTACGAAATCTCTCTTTTGTTGTTAGTATCCATTCTTTAAAATGTTCTTCAATTTTTTCCTTTGTCCAGCGATTTTTATTGAGGTCTTTTTCATCAAAAAAGAATCCATTTTTCTTGAATCTTGCTGGAGTCAGACAGACCGGACAGCGAAATAAATCATCTTTCAGATACTGAAATGTATCACAAAAATCAATCGGGCAATACTTTGAATTTACCGATTTATATGGTGCAGGTTTGTAGACAAACATTTCTTCAATAGACTTCTCAAGCCTTTTTATATTATCATTGAGCAATACCTCTCCCTGCCCTGCGCCAAATATAAAATAACTATCCATCACCCGGAAGCCGAGCGCAAGCAATAAGATATTCATAAGGGGCAGCTGGAATTGATTCCAGTCAATCGGTGAAGCAACACCAATACTCAATGCAGGACGTTCGGGTTTATCTTTAATTAAAGGATAAAGGCACAGAAATCTATCAAGAAATATTTTTAACTTGCCGGGTATCGTTAATACATAAGTTGGTGCAAACAGGATTAAACCATCTGCATTTATCATTTCTCCAGCAAGTTTATACAGGTCGTCTTCAATTTTGCATTTCGCATTTTTAAAAACACAGGACATGCAACCCTGACACTGTTTGATTTCAGAATCCCTTAAGTATACAAGGTTTGACACTCCCCCTTTTTCCCTTATCCATCTATCTACATATCTTCCAAGTAGTTCACAATTACCGTTTTTTCTCTCGGATGCGATTAGAATTGCAATCTTCATTTATTTTTAATTTATTGTGCCGGCTCTACTACTCTTCCAATAAACAATATATTACCGGTATTTTTATCCTGTATCAAAAAGATAAACGGGTGGTCGGCACGAAAAACAGGAATTTTTGGACCAACCGAGGTGATACCAACGACAACACCGGTTGCTGCTGCCGCCTCAGTCCCTTCCTCATTCACATCAACATAAGCCTGATGGACAACCGAGCGGATATATAAATTCTTCGTCCCATCAATGCCAGAAAAATCACAATGGGGAGCAAAGGCATTGGGCATACCGAGTTGTGAGAGATATGGAGTAAGCACATACCGTGTGCGAAAGGTAAATTTCGGAAGATAAACCTCAACCCTCGTCTCGGACAATAGTTTCTTCCACTCTTCTAATTTTTCATCCGTCAATTCTTTTTCAAGAAAACTTAAATCATTCTTGCGCGGCAGTAGTATAAGCATAGAAAGTTCTTTTCCTTCATAAGGTAGTTCCAGTATCTGGAGTTCATCGGTCTCGGCATAATTGAATCGCGCCTCAGGGTCAATCCTTTTCATCATTGGAACTTTTATTGACCGTGTCGGTGTGACCCAGAAATCTTCTTCAGCAGTCAAAGTTCTGTCAAATTGTTTGAGCCATTGACCTTTAAAGTATATTGCATTCGTGATGACCAATCTCGATTGCTGGTCAATCGTTCCGGGAGGGAAAAGGTCTTTTATCTTCTGATTTGTCTTTTCTTCTACCCATTTATTTATTATCTGGCGCGTTGGTTCAGGTGCAGCGACAAAATCAACATTCCGGGCATAGCCATCATAATACTTCTGAATTGTCTTCAGATACGAGGGTAAAAATGGATAATCTTTCTGGATCCACAGGGCATTTGCAATATGCAATTTGTATTTCGCACTTTTTTTATTGAGCTGTTTATAAAGTGCTAAAAATGATTCGCGACGGATTTTTTCATCTAAAGGAAAATTAAATACACCCTGAATCTCACTCTGGACCCAGCCCTTTGCACCTTCAAAGACCATCGCCATCGCCATAGTGATGCTGAAGGGTGAATAGAATATATTGCCACTTTCTTTTTCGGTAAGCTGTTTATAAAGATTAAAACAGAAACGGTTGTTACCGTTGACAATAGTCTTTATATTTTCATCTGATTCCCGGGGTATTCCTGCCTTGCCGCCCATACCGCAAAAAATAGTAAAGAATATCAGACCTATTAAAAATTGCCTCATTGCCATAAGACCCCCTTTTAGATTTTAAATTATCTTTATTTTGATGGTAAAGTCAAGGGCTCATCAGCCTGACTCATCTCCACTTTTTAGTTTGATGGTTTTTGTTTTCCTGCAGGAGCGACTTCCCGGTCGCGATAAAATTTATCAGAGCAACTTCAAAACCGATAACACCATGTTTTTACCGATGACGAAATAGGATTTCCAGCCTACAGACCGTCATCACTCAGCAGATAATTAATTTTTAAGCAAACCTGAAGGTTTGCCCTACATTTTTTATTTTTTGTAGTATTATTCATTATTCAACTGGAATATTTGTCAAGCAAGATTTCTCAATTCATAAAAAGTAAAGTGGAGTCAGTGATCGTAAACGGTAACCTATTGCAAGAATAAGATTTTTGTGTATCATTCTCCATGCCTTCAAACAAAACTTCGGGAATTCTTTCGGTCCTGGGTGCCAGTATAATGTGGGCACTCGAACCGATATTTGCAAAACTCTCTTTTCAGTCCACCGATGTTTTCAATACCTTCGCAACAAGGATTCTATTCTGTCTGCTCTTAATCACATTTTATACTGTGCTGAAAAATCCTCAAGGATTAAAGATAAAGATAAGAGAATTGAAATGGCTTATTTATCTTTCATTTGCAGCAACCCTGTGCGCCGATTTCATCTATACCTATGCCCTCACCCGGGTCATGGTCATAAATGCGGTTCTGATTGGACATATCCAGCCGATTTTTATTGTGCTTCTCGGTTATTTTTTACTCAGATCTGATCGGCTTACAAAATTTGATTATCTTGGTATCTCCTTTATGATCTTTGCTGGATTTCTCGTATCAACAAAAACAATCGATAATCTGATAAATCTTAAGTTCGGTAGTTTTGGTGACCTTTTAGTCCTTTTTGCAACCTTTGCCTGGGCGACGACAGCGATAACCACACGAAAATATTTAAAAGAACTGCCCGCACATGTCATAGCATTTTATAGATTCCTGTTTGCGGGCATTGTGTTTTTTGGCTATCTTTTTGTAACCAGGGGTATAAGGATAACGAATATCTATCAGGTCTTATTAGGGTTTGTAATCGGCATTGGTACAATCCTTTATTACGAGGGACTGAAGAGAATCAAAGCAGCGCAGGTCGCTGCACTCGAACTGTCAACACCATTTTTTGCTACATTACTCGGGTTGATGTTTTTAAAAGAATTTATTACTCCACTCCAGCTGTTCGGTCTTTTTTTTCTTGCACTGGGAATATTCTTTTTATCTAAAAAAGAAGAACTTTAATCTTCAAATAATTCTGTGCTCAGATACCTTTCTCCGGTATCGGGCAGGATTACTACAATCATCTTATTTTTATTTTCCTGCCTCTTTGCGACTTCAATCGCTGCCCAGGTTGCTGCACCAGAAGAGATACCGCATAGAATACCTTCCTCTTTTGCCAGTCTTCTTGTCATCATTATTGCATCTTCGTCATTTACCCTGATTATTTCATCAACAAGGTCAGGACGATAAACCTCTGGCACGAATCCCGCACCAATACCCTGGATTTTATGCCTTCCGGGCATTCCGCCGGAAAGGACTGGTGAGGATGCGGGTTCAACTCCAATTGCCTTGAATTCTGATTTTTTTGATTTAATGACCTTGCTGATTCCAGTAATCGTTCCTCCAGTTCCCACACCTGCAACAAGTATATCAATCTTTCCTTCAGTATCATTCCATATTTCTATGGCTGTGGTCCTGCTGTGAATTTCAGGATTTGCAGGATTTCTGAATTGCTGGGGTATAAAGGAATTGGGAATCTGTCCTGCCAGTTCTTCTGCCCTTCTCACTGCACCACTCATCCCTTCTTCTGCAGGAGTCAAAACGAGTTCTGCGCCAAGTGCTTTTAATATTTTTTTTCTTTCTGTGCTCATGTTCTCCGGCATTGTAAGAATCAGCCGATAACCCTTTGTGGCACAGACAAAGGCAAGGGCGATACCTGTATTGCCAGATGTTGGTTCAATTATCACGGTATCCTTTTTGATTAAACCCCTCTCTTCACCATCTTTAATCATTGCATAACCGATTCTATCTTTTACGCTATGGAGCGGATTGAATGATTCAAGTTTCGCAATAATCTCAGCCTCAATCCCGCTCGATATCTTATTCAATCTTACAAGCGGCGTCCCGCCAATCAATTCTGTTATATCATTTGCAATCTTCATTCAAACTCCACTGTTTTAGAAACCATCATTTCATCATTTCAACAATTGTTGAAATGATGAATTAATACTCACGAAATTTAATTCGCTTTACCAATTTTTCTAATTCGTCCATAACTGTTATTACCTTATCATCCTTTATCCAGTGTATCCTCTTTTTCCATTTCACAATATATCTAAAAAGGTAATTCGCCTCCGGTATTTTCTTTCTTCTTTCCATAACCAATGATACATAATTTCATCATTTTGTCAATTGTAGAACTATGAAATGAGTCTTCTTTATATAATCTTCTTGGTGCAGGCGTACCTGTGCGTCACGAGAGTACCGAAAAGAGATAGCCAAAAAACAATGAAAGCAACGAAATGCAAAAAAGATACGAAAAGAGAACTCTGAATCCAAATTTTTTATTGATTACAAGAATCGTCCCATAGCTGGTGATTGGTCCAACCAAAAGCATCGTCATACCGGCACCCGATGATAAGCCGCGGCCAATGAATGCATCGACCATGGGTGGGCTTGAAGTGGCGCATATATACATCAAAATTCCAAATACTAAAGCGAATACATAGCCAGAAAATCCACCGAGATATAGCTTAACAAATCTTCCTACCGGGTCAAATGAGGCAACGATTGCCGCGATAACAAGTCCAATGGCTGTCTCCAGACCTATATCCTTCACCATATCAACGAATGCAAACTTAAGGATTGATAAAATGTGCTGTAATAAAGTCTTTTTTGTTTCTGCTTCACAACAGCAATGGCAGACAGATTCATCGGCATTTTCTACCTTAGAAACCGAAAACATGTTGCCGATCAATCCCATCACAATCCCCATAATAATGACTGCAATAAAGATATAAACTGCAAACTTGAGACCGAGAACAGACCATGTTACTAAAACTGCCGAAATAGAAGTTCCGGGTGTAGCTACCAAAAATGCTAATACAGGACCGAGTCTTGCCCCTTTTTTCTGAAAACTGACAGCAAGGGGTAATGAACCCCAGCAACATATTGGCAATATTGAACCGATCAAAGTGGCAAGGAGTATCGGTTTTATTCCCTTTCCACCAAGATGTTTTTCCACCCATTCTTCAGGCACAAACTCATTGATAATACCACTTAAAAGGAAGCCGATGAGAAGGGCCGGTCCAACTTCAATCAAGTAATGGAGTAATGCCTCAAAAAATCCTGGTGGTGTTTCAGGGCAACATTGATTAAAGATAAAATTTATCATATTTTCACCTGTAGAAATAGTATACTAAAAATAGACAAAGTCAATAGACATTACAATTAATAAAATAAAATCAAAGCCAGAAATCAAACCCATAATTTTTTAAAAAACAATGATTTTATTCATGAAATAATGTAACGGGCGCAATCGTCTTAATCGTATAACCCTGCATTACAAAGGGGAAACATTTATAAATCTCTGTAAGGATTTACTCGCATGTTCATTACAGAGAGATATCAAACATCAATTTTAATTCTCTACCCGGCAAAGAAAGACCTTGAAAATCTTCATATCTTTTGTCTAAAAGATTGTTGATCTGAAAACGGCACCCAAGTATGGCCTGCTTGAAGATAGAAAATTCCTTGTCCAGAGCCACATCAATATGAAGGCGTTTATCTTCAGGAGTATAGTAAGAATAGCGGAGCCTGGAATCTAAAATTGAGAAAAATGTTGCACTGAGGTCTAAATCAGTCCTGGGAACGCGTAAGGCATATTTTGAAATATAACCTTCAGGGAGTTCTTCAATTATGCGAATATACGAGAGCCCGGTCTTTATTATTATCCCGGGGATGAAGTTCAATTTCAAGGATGGTTCAATGCCATAAAATCTGGTCTTTCCAATATTCTTCACCTGCCATGAAGTCTCGTTTGATTTCTTTACCCAGTCTATATCATTCTCAGTCAATCTATGATAAACAGCAATATGGGCAAACACAAATTTATTTTTAAAATCAATAGCCAGTTCATAATCCCGGCCGGTTTCAGGTTTGAGCAATGAATCACCTTTATTTGCCGGATCCTGATAATAGAGTTCGGTGAATGAAGGCGCACGAAATGAACTGCCTGCAGCAGCGTTCAATTTTAATGAAGAAAATATTTTATAACCGAGGCTGAAATGCGGATTTATTGAATTTTTAATTTTCCGGTAATAATCATCCCTCAGCCCGGCAATTAAAATTAACTTTTCTGCAAAGTATTTGTTCTCAATCTGTATAAATACAGCTGCTCTTCGCAAAGAACGTTGTCCAAGCCTTGTACTACTTAATGAATCTATAAATCCTTCAATACCGAAAAGAACATAACCGAGCTTTCCGAGGTCAAAATGGTTAATCAATTGCCCACCATAGGTAAAACTCTGATGATGATTGGCATAAAATTTTGGTCTATTACGGTCAAGGACGAATGTATCAATATGGGTACGGAATGACAAAACCGGATTGACAAAATAATAAGGTGTGATGATTAGTCTGCCTTTCAAACTGGTAAAATAAGCTTGATTTGCCTCCCAGGATGGAAATGGGGCATAAAAGTTTTTTGCACCAAATGACTTATTCAGATACCCGAATATAACCCCATTCTCAATATTCTTTCCCATGGGCATATTTATCTTGCTGAAGAAAGTATACACCTGATACTCATACCCTGGTTCATAGCCAGCGGATGACTTATAGTCAAAATTTATACCGAGTCTTTTATATCCAATCCCCGCACCAAGATTTCGGTAAGAGAAACTGCCCAGACCAGCCTGCCCTCTTGTTCTGCCTGATTTTTTCGTAATAATATTTATCACCCCACCACATGCATCAGAACCATAAAGTGACGAGGCAGTACCGTGTAAAATCTCAATCCTTTCAATTGCACCTAGGGGAACCGGAATATTCAAATTGTGATGCCCGGTCTGTGGGTCATTGACACGAACACCATCAATCATAACTAAAACCTGCTGGAATGTTGAACCCCTGATACTCGGGTCTGCCTGGATATTATCGCCACGGATTTTCATATCAATTCCAGCCACTGTCTCAAGCAATTCCGAAAGCGATGAATATTTTAATATTTCAGAAGAATCAATAATTGAAACCGTTTTTGTAATTTCCATAATATTTTTAGGGTATCGTGTAGCAGTCACTACCACTGGCTCAACTTCATAGTAGTAGTCTTGCGCGCTACTCATACTTGAAACAAAAATTAAAAACAAAACTCCTCTTAAAGCATTCATTGGATAGTAGGTTAGTGGCTTCATAGGGTGAATAGTTTATCTAAAAAATAGTTTTTGTCAACAGGAAAATCTAAAATTGTTAACACAAAATCACAATTATACTAAATGATTAAAATTTAATAGTTCAAATCTGCCAATTTTTAAAAATAAAACCGAGTGCCCGAAAAAGTCTTTTCGGTAATCAATCAATCCCATGTAGGGCAAACCTTTAGGCTTGCATAATCCCGCAGCAAAACCCCATATCGGTTGCCTCGCTGCCTGCAAGGCTAAAGCCTTGCCCTACAAATGAAATCATAAAAATGTAGGGCAAACCTTTAGGCTTGCTTAAAAAAGTATTTTCCACTGAGATAGATATTATCGCGACTGGGAAGTCGCTCCTGCAGAAAAACAAAAAAACATTAAACTAAAAAAACGGAGTGGAGTCAGAAAAAATCTAAAATGAAAAATATTTGACATATCTTGAAAATTGAGTATAATCTTATGTGGAGTTAGACAGGCTGGAGAAAATACTTCATAGCATTAAGGAATTTCCTGAAGTTGTAGCTGTATATCTTTTTGGTTCTATAGCAAAAGAAGAAGCAAAACCCATTTCTGATATTAATCTTGCGATAGTGGTGAATAAACCTACAAAAAAAAGAAGATGATATCGGAAGCCTTGCTTCTCCGCAAATTGATATAGTTTTGTTTCACAGATTACCTTTGCACATAAAATATGAGGTGTTGAAATATGGTAAAGAAATTTATGTAAAAGACGAAAAATATGCTGTTAATACGAGACTGAATGTACTCAGAGATTATCTTGAGTTTTCCCGCATCTACAAACATATTAAAGCAGAAATATTAAAATGAGATTGATTGAAAATATTTTGCGGTTTGAGAGACATACTGAAGGTGCACTGAATTTAATAAATAAAAACATCACAGATTATTTAATATTAACACCCTGGCTATGGAATGTTTTCAGGCAGCAAATGCCCTTATAGAAATTGTTGAGTTTCCGGTAGTGAAAAAAGATTGGGATTTCCTTCAAGTTACAGGGGACCTTTGAATTGCTACATACAAATAACCTTATAAACGCCGAAGAATTTGAAATTCTAAAGCGCATTATGTTCCTCAGAAATCTTATTGCACTTGAGTATTACAGAATATCAACAGAAGAACTTTTAGAAATTGCAAAACTGCTTGAGCAAACAAAAAATTTTGTGGAAAGAGTTAAGAAAAGCGAACAAAATTAAATTCTCGACATCTCACTCCATTTCTTCGCCAGTTCGTCGCGTCTTGGTTTATAGATTGTTTCGTAAAAATAACGCTGGGAGAGCAATACTCCTTTGTCATATTGTTTACATATCTTTATTGCCTCTTCCCATGCATATTTGAATTTATCCCCGAATCTTGATTCAACCTGTTTTGCAAAATCTTCTTCAGTCTGAACTTCATTGCCGATGATAAAATATTGTCTCCCTTTTATTTCCACACTGTAGGCAATCTCATCACCGAGGTTGTATATCCTGAAACTCTTTTTAAGTTTTTCGGCTTCTTTTTCTGAGACTGGTTTCTCTTTTATCTTGAATTCCTTTGGTGCTCCTTTTGGTGCTCCTTTAAATCCCCTTTTTGCTGCTGCATAGAATATAGCCCTATTCAAACCGAATGATTTTGCCGATTCAACCGGCATACCCAGGACAAAGGCACGGGCAGCCTGCAAGGTTGCCATTACTTGAAATCTGCCAATTGCCATGAGTCCTCCTATTTAAAGATTGCAAGGCTGAAGCCTTGCCCTACATTGGAAGCATCGATACCTGCAAGGCTGAAGCCTTGCCCTACATTTGCGTGTATTATCACTTTATCTTCCGCCAGTAATGGGTGGCGATGGGACCATCTTTGCCTATCCAGTATGGTGAATCAATACTCTTGATAATAATCCCTTCTGCACCCTTTTTCACCATTCTTTGAAAATCCCTTTTTATATCACGCAGAGGTCGGTATTCAATTAACTGGAATGGCTTTTTAAACTTTAATCTTTGCAAAATCTCTTTTCTCTTTTCGAGAGATAGTTCTCCAAGGAATTTCCCTTCTTTATAAATTATATCAAAAACATAGATAATTGGCTCTTCTTTTCTTTTTGTGGCAAAAAGAGTCGGTATGAATCTCCTGCCACCGGTTGAATATAGCTCGGTGTCAAGGATTGTTCCGGGTGGTAAATTTTTTAAATATTCGGTTAGATAATACAGCGCTTCAGTCCAGTTTGGTCTTTTTTC
Organism: Caldifarciminota bacterium; assembly: GCA_026416055.1. Taxonomy (GTDB): domain Bacteria; phylum Hydrothermota; class Tepidihabitantia; order SM23-42; family JAOAFX01; genus JAOAFX01. The sequence continues at coordinate 7,797 of JAOAFX010000042.1, read as the reverse complement.
CAGTCTTCTACCCCAGAATTCAACCTTTCTGTCTTCATAGATTATTATCTCCATCCGCCAGCCATCAATCTTTGGTTCATATATCCATTCACCCTCAAGTTCTTCACCAAAATATGGAATCGGCTGCATGAGCCAGACTGGACCACTGAACATAAAAAATTATACAGAGTCATCATCCATTGTCAATATGGATTGTATTTGAGGAGTATTATGCGAGGCTGAAATCTTGCCTGTATTACATTTGCTGGAATTTTATTATCCGCGTAAATTCTTCAGGCTTTAAACTTGCGCCACCAACGAGGACACCTTCTATCTCTTTCTCTGCCATTAAAGAATCAATATTTCCCGCATTCACACTCCCACCATAAAGGATGGTTATCTTTTTACTGAATTGCTTACGGATAAATTTATGGACTTCACTCGCCTGCCGGGGTGTAGCAGTCTTGCCAGTTCCAATCGCCCAGACTGGCTCATATGCAAAGATAATTTTATGAACTTCTGACTCAATATCTCTTAGGCCCTTTTTCAATTGATTGAGGATGACCTCTTCTGTTCTCCCTTCTTCCCTCTCTTTTTCGGTCTCACCGATGCAGAAGATAGATATCAACCCAATCTCTAAGGCAGTTTTTAACTTTTTGTTTATCATCTCATCGGTTTCACCCATAATATGACGCCTTTCAGAATGTCCTATAATCACATATTCACAGCCAAGTGATTTTAAAAACAAACCTGAAATCTCACCCGTGAATGCACCATTCCGCTCCCAGTGCATATTCTGGGCACCTAATTTGAACCTTGAATTTTTTATGAGTTCCGAGACTGCGGCAAGCGAAGTGAATGGTGGACAGATGATAACATCACGATCCCTGACATCCCCTGCCAGCTCTAAGAGTCTTTGAATGAGAACCCTTGACTCTGATGGGTCTTTATTCATCTTCCAGTTTCCGGCAATGATTGGATTCATACTTCGGAGATTTTTATTTATCTTTCAGAGCTTTTACACCGGGCAATTCTTTACCTTCGAGGTATTCTAAAGAAGCACCGCCGCCTGTAGAAACATGGCTTATTTTTGATTTTAAATTGAATTTTTCTAAGGCTGCGACTGTATCACCACCACCAACGATAGAGATCGCACCTTTCTCAGTTGCATTTGCAATCGCCTTTGCCACTTCTTCAGTTCCTTTTGCATACTCATCAATCTCAAAAACACCCATGGGTCCATTCCAGACGATCGTCTTTGCATCTTGAATAAATTTCTTTATTGCCTCAATTGAATTTTCTCCAATATCTACTCCTGCGCAATCATGCGGGATTTTTTCAATACTCACTGTACCGATCTTCTCGCCGGGCTTTATATCTTTTGCAACTACTACATCAACAGGTAAATAGACCTTGGGATTATCAAGCAGAGGCTTCGTCTCATTGATAAAATCGTCCTCACAGAGTGACTTGCCGATATTCAATCCCTTCGCCTTGTAAAAAGTGAAACACATCCCGCCACCGATGACAAGATTATCGACTTTATCAAGCAAATTCTTCAAAACACCGATCTTAGTTGAAACCTTTGCACCACCGATAATAGCAAGGAGTGGCCTTTTTGGATTTTTTAGTGCGCCTTCAAGATATTGAAGTTCCTTTTCCATTAAAAATCCACATGCAGGATTTTCAAAATAATGGGTGATTGCCTCCACCGATGCATGGGCACGATGTGCAGCACCGAAGGCATCATTTACATAAATTTCTGCAAGGGAGGCAAGTTCTTTTGCAAAATTTGCATCATTTTTTTCTTCTTCTGGATGGAATCTCAGATTCTCAAGCAGAAGGACATCACCCTGTTTCAATCCATCCACAATCTTTTTCACCTCGGGACCGATGCAGTCCGGTGCGAATTTTACTTCACGGTTAAGCAGTTCACCAAGCCTTCCTGCCACAGGTTTTAAACTCTGTTTCGGGTCAAATTTCCCTTTCGGTCTTCCAAGATGGCTCGCGATTATTGGAATACCACCATTTTCAAGGATATATTTTATTGTGGGCAATGATTCCCTTATCCGTGTATCATCGGTAATATTCAGGTTCTCATCAAGCGGAACATTGAAATCAACCCTTAAAAATATCTTCTTCCCATTTATCGGCAGGTCTTTTACCGATATTTTGGGCATCACTCCCTCCCGATGATGTATTCAAGAAGGTCAATAATCCTTAATGAGTATGCCCATTCATTGTCATACCAGGCAAATGTCTTGACGATATTTCCATTGACCATCGTCAACTCCGGATCAAATATAGCTGAATGAGGATTGCCGATAAAATCTACGGAAACCAATGGTTCTTCACAGTACTCAAGATATTTACCAAGCGGACCCTGTGAAGCCTTTTTAAACGCCTCATTTACCTCTTCTTTCGTTGTCTCTTTTTCAACACAGCATACAAAATCACATATCGAAACATCAGCGGTAGGCACCCGTATCGCGATACCATCGAGTTTACCCTTCAATTCCGGGAATATCTCCCCTATCACCTTTGCTGCACCCGTGGAAGTAGGAATCATTGATAGACCTGCAGCCCGTGCCCGGCGTAAATCTTTATGGACTAAATCAAGGATTCTCTGGTCATTGGTATAGGCATGGATCGTTGTCAGATAACCCTTTTTAACCGTAAAGTTCTCATGTAATACCTTGACCATTGGGGCAAAGCAATTGGTGGTGCAGGAAGCATTGGAAACAATCGCATCTTTTTTGGGGTCATATTTGTCTTCATTTATTCCCATCACTATCGTCGGTATCTTAGGCTCACCTTTTGCCGGTGCGGTGATAACTACACGTTTTGCTCCGGCCTTAAGATGGAGTTCGCATTGTGACCTTTCGGTAAACTTGCCTGACGCCTCAATCACATAATCAACACCAAGATCTTTCCAGGGTAGTTTTGCCGGGTCTTTTTCAGATAGAACCCTATATTCTTTCCCATCGACCACAATGGCATCTGATTTTATCTCAACTTTTCCATCAAACTTTTTATGGACTGAATCGTATTTTAATAAATGTCCAAGGGTTTTGGCATCAGTTACATCATTTAAAGCAACGATTTCAAATTTATCGCTTTTATAACCTGCTCTGAAAACGAGTCTGCCAATTCTTCCGAAGCCATTTATTGCAACCTTTGGTTTCATCAAAACCTCCTTGTTGGAATTATAACCAAAAATAAAGTAGAAGTCAAGTTAATACGTATTTGCAAGGCTAAAGTCTTGCCCTGCATTTGTATTGATGTTTTACTACAAAAAATACTGAATTTTATGGAGTCACTGTTGCCACATACTCCTGGCCTGTTTTGGTATATTTCAATATCACCGCACTTTTTATCGGATTACCGAATTCATCAAGTGAAATGTTTCCGGAAACAGATTTGAAATCCTTGATTCCCTGAAGCGCTTCTTTCACTTTTACCGGATTATCAGAATTTGCAATCTTTATCGCCTCAAGCAATAGACATGTTGCATCATAAGCCAATGTTGCAAGGGCATCAGGCATTGAACCGTATTTTGCAAGATATTTTTTAACCCATTCCTGAACTTCAGGTCTTGGGTCATCCGGTGAATAATGGTTTGTAAAATAACCACCGACTATGGCATCACCTGCAATCTTGAGCATTTCTGGTGAATCCCAGCCATCACCACCCATGAGGATTGACTTTATGCCTACCTGCCTTGCCTGTTTTGCAATCAATCCTACTTTGTTATAATAATCCGGAATATAAAGAATATCAGGATTTGCCTGTTTTACTTTCGTTAACAATGCTGAAAAATCTGTATCATCTTTCTGATATGATTCATAAACGAGAACCTGCCCACCACCCTTCATAAAATTATCGCGGTAAAACTCAGCAAGCCCTTTTACATAATCGTTACCCACATCATACAGGATTGCAGTCGTTTTTGCTTTTAGATTTTCAAGGGCAAATTTTGCCGCAACCATTCCCTGGAATGGATCAATAAAACAGGCTCTAAAGATAAAATCTTTCCTTGAACCATCATCCCTGATTGTAACCTTGGGATTGGTTGAAGTGGGTGAAATCATCACTGCACTTGCATCCTGGCAGACCTGTGATAGTGGGATTGAACATTTTGATGAGACCGACCCGATTATCAATTTCACCCCATCCTGATTTATCAATTTGCTTCCTGCATTCGTGGCTTCGGTCGGGTCATTTTTGTCATCCTGGATAAATGTCTTTATCTGTTTACCATTTATTCCACCCCGGGCGTTAGCCTCTTCAATTGCCAGCAAAAAACCATTCTTCGTTGATTCACCAAATGTTTTTACATCTCCGGTCAATGGCGCAACAAGACCGATTTTTATAACATTTTCCTGTGGTCCGCAGGCAAGAATTAATATACCAAGAAAAATCAAGTATATTTTCTTCATTATGGCTCCTTTTCTAAATGCTTAATGCAGAGTAAGCTCTGCCAGTACAGATAAAAATTTCAGAACTATTCCCTCCGGTATTTCTTCATCCCTTCTTCATACAAATCACCACCGTAGGCATCGTTGGCGACAATCAATGGAAAGTCTTCAACTTCCAGTTCCCTTATTGCTTCAGCACCGAGATCTTCATAGGCAACAACCTTTACTGCCTTGATATTCTTGGCAATGAGTGCTGCTGCACCACCGGTCGCAGCAAAATAAACCGCCTTATATTTTTGCATTGCATCCTTTACCTCTTTTGAACGGACACCTTTACCAATCATTCCCTTCAAACCAATCTCAAGCAATTTAGGTGTGTAAGGGTCGCATCTTCCTGATGTTGTTGGACCCGCAGGTCCAATCACATAGCCAGGTTTTGCCGGTGCCGGTCCTGCATAATATATAATCTGCCCCTTCAAATCTAATGGCAGTGGCTCACCTTTCTCAGCAAGGTCAAATAACCTTTTATGTGCTGCATCCCTTGCAGTATATATTTTGCCGGTGAGCAAAACGCTGTCCCCAATTTTTAATTTCAAAACATCCTCTTCAGTTAATGGTGTTTTTAATCTAATTGGCTCTGACATGATTCCTCCTTTTCAGCCAAAAGGCTGAAACCAAGGATTTACATGGATAACCGCACAGATTTACACAGATATTCTTTGCTCCGTTCCTCAGTTTCACCGATGCCCCGTTTCTTTATATTACTGCAGATTTGTGTCTTGCTGCGTGGCAATTTATATTAACTGCAGCTGGAAAAGAAGCAATATGCCTTGGAAATACTTCAATAAAGACATCAAGGCATGTAATCCTGCCACCCAATCCCATGGGACCAACACCGGTATTATTTATCTTCTCAAGCAGTTCTCTTTCCACATCAGCATAGAATGGGTCCGGGTTCCTTTCACCAATATTCCGTAAAAGCGCCTTTTTTGCCAAAAATGCAACATATTCAAAATTACCACCTATACCAACTCCAACGACTATAGGCGGACAGGGATTAGAACTCGCCTGGACTACAGTATCAATAACAAATTTCTTTACACCTTCAATCCCATCGGCTGGCGTCATCATCTTAACTGCACTCATATTCTCACTACCACCACCTTTCGGTGCAACAGTTATTTTTATCTTATCTCCAGGAACGATTGTGGTGTATATAATGGGTGGTGTATTATCGTTGGTATTTTTGCCTTTGACCGGATCAGAAAGGATTGATTTCCTTAGATAGCCCTCAGTATAACCTTTAGCCACCCCTTCTGTAATCGCCTGATTGATATCGCCCTTGACCCGTACATCTGCACCATGCTCCAGAAAAATAACAGCGAATCCTGTATCCTGGCAGATTGGAATTTCTTCGTTTTTAGCAATGTCAGCATTCTTCAGCAGCTGATTTAGAATATCTTTTCCAACCGGTGACTCTTCTTTTTCCAGTCCATTCTTTATCGCATTATAAACATCATCGCCCAGAAAATAATTTGCCTCTTTGCACAAACGGGCAACGGTCTCAACGACTGTATTGTATTCAACTTCCCTCATTTTACCCCCTTTTTCTATCGTGAATATATCCCTGACTATTTCGTCGGTGTGAGAACATATATTTCAGTCTCTGATGGCAAACTATCCTTTTCTATCTCCACTTCACCGTCCAGTTTCTTAATCTTTTTACCCTTTGTAAAATCGTCAACCGGGGCGATCGGAAAATCACACCTGGAAGTTTTGAAATGCATGGGAATAACAATCTTTGGTTTTAGAATATTGATTATCTCATCAGCATCTTTAGCATCGATGGTAAAATATCCACCAACTGGTATCAACAGGATATCAACCCTGCCAATTTTTTCAGCATCATCCCTTTTCAAAACATGTCCCAGGTCTCCAAGATGGACAAGATTCATACCATCGATTTCCATATTGAATATTATATCCTTGCCGCGCTCTTTACCAGAACTCTTATCATGATACACTTCGTACCCATTTATCTTGATACCCTTTACCTCATGCTTTCCAGGTGTGTTAACAAATACCGGTTTACCTTTTATATTACGCTCATTATGGTCATCATGCTCATGTGAGATTGTTACAATATCCGCTTCTTCATTGATTGGTGAGTATTTTATACCACCACCATAACAGCCAGGTTTATATGGATCTGTGATTATTCTAACACCGTCTTTAGATGTGATCAAAAATGATGCGTGTCCAAGGAATTTTATCCTCATAACAGACTCCTTTCATGATGTTTCTAATTATATCCTGGTTATTAAAAAAATCAAGCCCAGATCGAATTGAATAACCTTTCAGAAAATGCAAAATATTATTGACAAATCATTATTGATGATTATAATTACGCAATGAAAAATTCTACCCCCAGTAAGAGGCTTAAGTTTATAAGCCCTCTTGACTTCACACATCTGGATCCTCATTATAGACAACTCTTTAAAAATATAAATTCAGTCATTTACATAGTCGACCGCAGGGGCAAAATTGCCTATCTTAATGACTTTGTAGAAAAAATATCAAAATATAAAGTGAAAGAACTCCTCGGGAGGCATTTTAAACATGTCATTGCACCAGAATCGATTGAAATAACACGCCGGACTTTTCTGCAACAGCTAAGAGGAAAGAATATAAAACCTTATGAACTTACCGTCCTGGATAAAGACGGTAAAAGAATTCATCTAAAGACGAGCGAACAGATAATTTTTAAAGAGGGCAAAATTCAAGGAGTTATCGGCTTTGCCACAGATATTACTGAACAGAAAGAACTGACCACAGAATTATCAAAAATGGTAAAAGAACTCTATCTCCTCCAGCAAATTGCCCAGGAACTATCTTCAATACTTGATCTGGAATTGTTGCTACAGCGTATCGTCAGACATCTTAAGGAAACCCTGAATTACGAAAGGGCTTCAGTATTATTGATAGACGAAGGTAAAAACGAACTTGTGGTTCGTGCTGCGGAAAAACCTTATTCTAAGAATGTCCAATCAAGACTCAGACTGAAAGTCGGGCAGGGGATTACCGGCTATGTTGCCAAGACCGGCAAACCCTATATTGCCAATGACATTACAAAAAATCACCACTATCGGGTTTTTGATAAGAAGACTAAATCTGAAATTGCAGTTCCTTTAAAAGTTGGGAATAAAGTAATAGGAGTGATAAATATTGAGAGTTATAAGAAAAATACCTTCGGTGAAAAGGATTTAGAGCTTCTCACCCTTGTCGCAAATCAGGCTTCAATCGCTATCGAGAATAGCCGGCTATACCAGTCACTAAAAAGGAGTTATCTTGATAGTATCAAGACCCTGGTCTCGGCAATCGAAGCCAAAGACCCTTATAC
>JAOAFX010000041.1 GCA_026416055.1 Caldifarciminota bacterium | reverse complement strand
AATATACTCCTGCAGATAGTTTTTATAATTACATCTGTATTTTCTATTCAATCAATATCAACCCAACATAAGAACATAAAGATTTGTGTGATTTGACCACTTCAAGTTTCCAGTCATTGTTGCGAACGGTCTGAAAGACATCAATCCCGCAGGCTTCCATTGAAGGGCGGGCAATATCAGGATGGACGCACCGCTTTGTCGTATCACATTTTTTACAAAAATGGCAGGGGCCGGTGGATAAACCATAAGCCTTATAATAACCGTCAAGAAAAATCTCTCTTTCTAATTTTACAATTATCCGCTTGAATTTTCCCCAGATTTCATCTTCTTTTTCAGGCGGAATTTTTTCAATCTGTAATAATAATGCTTTTTTATATTCACTTATAACTTTTTTCATGTATTCTGGTGCTGGTGAAAATGGTGGACAAGTTAAATATTTATTATAGCCACTGCATCCATACTGGCATTTCAGTCTTACCCAGTTTGCAACGACAACAGTTTTTGTATCAATTATTCTGGCATTTGGAATTCCCAGTCTTTTTGCTTTCAAAACATATTTTTCTTTGTTTCTATCTGTTTTTGCAATTCCTGCCATTTTTTCTCCTTATATTTTAGAATAATTCTAATACTATGTAAATATGATGTAATGTCAAGATTATTGAGTAGTAATTTCATACACCTAATAATCATCTTCATACCTATTGTCAATCGACCAGAAGTGAAAATTAGATATAATACATTATGGCGAAAAAAAATGCCAGAATCGAGTGTTTATGAAGCAGATCTTAACTGATTTTTCGGCATAATTACTGGCGCGATAGCGTCTTTTGTATTATTTGATTTATCATATTTGTTAAAATTCCGTTTTGCCGTTGTTCTTATCAGCGTCCGCATTGGCTATGGACTGGGCAGTCTTTGACGACAATTTTGTCGAATTGACAGAATTGACGAGATTACAGAGAAAAATCTCCTGAAATTTCATTACTTAATCAGGCACAGAATTTGCTTATTATATGGATGTGAAAGGAGGCAACAATGAAAGGACATCTTTCTCTAATCGCCATATTGATTCTGGGGATTTCCGGGCTTGTTTTTGCTGATGAGGCAAAAGAAATAACCGGTGAAGTCATAAAAATTGAAGAGATGAAAGATTCCGAGACCAATACCTATACCCTGATGATTCAGGTGCGTTTAAGAAATCAGGGCGACGAAAAACAGATACAGAATCAGGAGATGGTCAATGCCCATCTTGGACCAGTATGGATGTTTGATACAGAAATAAATCCCGGGGATGGAGTCGTGCTCAAAGGGAAATATAATGAGCAGAATCATTTTATGGTTCGGGAGATGGTTCGAAATAATATTCGTTATCGGATAAGGGGTGAGAATGGCGAGCCATTATGGATAAAGGAAAGGGTGAGATTACGCAGTCATTTCTATAATCCTGCTACTGAAAAGTCTTTAAAATGCAAGATTGATGAACTTTATGTTGAAAAAGAGACCAATATGATGGTTGCAAAGGCTAAGTTACAAAATGGCGAGACAGTCCAGTTGAGATTTGCACCTGAATGGTTTCTCCAGAATCGTTTAAGGATTGGTGATGAAATTGAATTGCGCGGTTCAGAGGCAAATGTTGATGGTCAGAAAATGGTCATTGCCCGGGAAATGCGCAATTTAAGGACAAGGCAGGAAATACAATTGAGAAACAGCGAAGGTTTTCCAGAATGGTGTGGCAAGGGTGAATGTGAACAACACCGGACCAGTAAGCAATCCTGCTGTGGTCAAAATGATAAAGAGCATGGTCGTAAGAAAAAATAGACCATGCATATGGGGAGGAGTATTTCTGCTCCTCCCTGCTTTCATTTTTGGCGCGGGCGCACTCTCATTCAATATATCTGCTACTGATAATATCAATATGCTCAGCCTGAAAAAATTAGGGTTAGTTTTCAGTGTCGCTCCAATATATGATTTTAGAGATCATTTTGGTCTTCACTATGATGGTGCATTCTCGCTCATTAATCTCGTGCCTGAAAATCTGATCATTGAAAATTACCTGAGGGTAGAAAAAATAATAGATTTTAAGGGATTCGGGAATAAAAATACTATTACGGGAAGGATTTATAATTTCTTTCCAATTTCTTACAGTATCTATCAAATGTTTGATTTTGGCTTAACCGACTCGTTAAATCTTTACATCAAAGACCGCTATCTCTGGATACCGTATGTGAAATTAAAATACCGATATTTTATCTCAGATTCAATCTCAGATTATGCTGAAGCCAGACTCGGAACCGGTATTAGAATTCCCCTGCCTTATTTTTATTTCACTCCGTATGCAGGAATAGGAATGCGATATGTCAATCAGGAAATTTCATTTTTATCTACATTGCTGGTCGATCTCACTTTTCCACTGACCGGTGACTTTTCTGCAGGCACATATATGAGGTATGACTGTGCAGGGAAGACAGAAAATGCAGTCTCAGGATATGCAGATGACCCATTCTTTGAATATGAGAATTTACATCAGGCACAGGAAATTTCTTTTGCTCTCCATCGTATATTTGGAGATTCAAAGATCACGGCTTCTTTTTCTGGCTACAAAAAGGATTTCTTCGTGGTGTATAATCAGACGCGTCAGGATAAGGGATTATGGATAAAAGTGGATTACACAAAAATAATTGGCAGAAAGACAGCATATTCTCTGGGGTTAGAATCACTTCATAATTTTTCGACGGTTAGTGATTTTGATTATATAAAGAATAGTATTCTGTTAAACATCAGGTTGACATTCTGATTTAAAACAGGTATAATTTCTTGTGAAGCGAAATCTAATTTTCGTATTGATTATAATACTTGCCTGTATCGCTGGTTTTATTGCTATTAAACTAAATAATCATTATCTTGAAGAAACCTTCAGACAATCTTCACAGAATACTTTTTATTTACTCTCCATTATTGTTGAGCATTACTTGAATGAATCAGAAAAAGTGGGAAAAAGAGAATTATTAACTGTTAACATTGGGGAGGTCTTTGATAGTATCGTTAAATCATCAAACCTTGTCTACTTTGCAGTGCTGGATGAGAAGAAAGAACCCATTGTTTTTAGCACTATATATGACGAATACCTGCCGATACGGGGTGAGGGAGAACATTTCATAAAAACACCTGCGGGTAATATTTTTCAGATTGAAAAAAAAATGTCTGATAAATACTTTATCTCGGGCTTTGCCTTAAAACCGATTGAAAAAATAAGACAGACAAACAATATTTTATTTCTTATTATATTGGGAACATTTGTAGTAATTACGCTTATTCTCTTTGCCCGCACCCTGCAATTTGAAAAATATAAGATAGCCAAAGAGGATGAGATTGCGCATCTTAAAGAAATCAGTGGGCTTGCGGCTGGATTCAGCCATGAATTCAGAAATTCACTCCATACCCTTTCACTTCTTGCTCACGAACTTGAAGGTGAAGAAAAGAAGATATTAAATGATGAAGTTGAGAGATTGAGACAGGTTATGGATTCCCTGAAGCTGTTAAGCCAGACCGAAATAAAAAGAGAGCAAATTAAAATAGAAGAGTTATACGATGATATATTATCAATGGCAAAAGGAACAATACCCGAAGGTTTGAATATCAAGGCAAATATTGAAAAAAATTTATGTATCTTAGGAGATCCGGTCTTGTTGAAAATTGCCTTTTTGAATCTAATCAGAAATAGTATTGAGGCGCAGGCAAGAAACATTGAAATAAAAAGTAATAAAAGAGGAAACAGTGTTCTTATCGAAATAACTGATGATGGCACAGGAATAGAGAAGAAAGAAATTCCCCATATTTTTGAACCATTCTATTCAAAGAAAGGTCAAACCGGTCTTGGATTATATCTGGTCAAAAAGATAATTACCGCACATAACGGCAATATTCAGGTCTTTTCAAATCATGGCACGAAGTTTCTAATATCTCTTAATGAAGGAAAAATATGAAAATCTTACTGATTGAGGATGAAGAAGCCCAGCGTATCCTGTTGAAAAAAATCCTTGAGAAAGAAGGATACAGCGTGAGTGAGGCTGGTGATGGCAAAACCGGCATTGAATTATTCACGAATGAAGATTTTGATACGGTTCTTCTTGATCAGCGTCTTCCAGATATTTCCGGAATTGAATTGATTGAAAAATTCAAAGAGATAGGTCCAGTAGTGCCTGTGATAATGATTACTGCCTATGCCAATGTCCGGGATGCAGTAAAGGCAATGAAGAAAGGTGCGTTTCATTATCTTAATAAACCGGTTGACACTGATGAGTTGCTCATAACAATCCAGAAGGCGATAGATGCACTGAATTTAAAGAGGGAAAATGAAGAATTGAAGAGACAATTGAGAATAAAGTATCAATCAGAAAGGATTATTTATAAATCAGAAAAAATGGAAAAGGTTATGTCCCTTGTTTATCGGGCAGCCCAGAGTGATGCAAATGTCTTGATTACTGGAGAGAGTGGAACTGGTAAAGAGCTCGTGGCAGGTGCAATCCATAACCTTTCAAAGAGAAAAGATAAGAATTTTGTTGTTGCACATCTTGCTGCCTTACCTGAAACCCTGATTGAGGCAGAACTATTCGGATATGAACGTGGTGCATTCACTGGTGCGGATAAAAGAAGAATTGGAAAATTTGAATTTGCATCCGGCGGGACAATCTTCCTTGATGAAATTGGTGATTTACCGCCCACGACCCAGGTAAAATTGCTGCGCGTGCTTCAGGAAAAAAAGATTACCCGTCTGGGTTCAAACGAAGTAATACCAATTGATATTAGAATCATCTGTGCGACAAATAAAGATATTGAAGGAGAAGTAAAAGGGGGAAGATTCCGTGACGATTTATACTACCGGCTCAATGTGATAAGAATTCATGTTCCGTCATTGCGCGAGCGGAAAGAAGATATTCCATTACTCGTTGATAATTTTATTAAAATTTATGCTCAAAGGGAAAACAAAAAAATTGCCGGGATAACTGATGAGGCAATGAAGATGATCACAAAATACAATTTCCCGGGCAATATCCGTGAGCTTGAGAATATTATTGAGCGGGCAATTGTCTTTGCCCGCGGTGAATTGATTACGAGTGATGACCTTCCCGAATACTTAAAAATCCAAAAGGCATACAATTTGGGAACAGGAAAATTGAATGAAATAGTGGAGAAGATTGAAAGAGAATTGATTGAATCTGCATTGAAAAAATATGATTACAATCAAACCCGTGCTGCTGAAGAACTCGGAATTTCCGAACGTGTTTTAAGGTATAAGATAAAGAAATACAGAATAAGGGAATAAAAAATACGGTTCTATCTTTTTGACTATGTCTCTATACAAAAAGCTTAAACTATTTGCCCTATCCATATAGCAGTTATATTTTAAATTAAGGAAATGTAAAGAATGGTTGAATATCTGTTATGAGATTACCCGAGAATGCAAACAGATATCAGTTAAAATATTTGACAATGTTTCTTATTTTGATATAATAAAAATTAAGGGTTAAAATGAAAAATATTCTTACCGTCTGCATTTTATTTAAAATCAAAAAGGGCGGAATGAGTCGCACATTAAGAGTTATCAAAATTAAATAATTATGAAGCCGAAGAGTATTATTCTTTTATCCGGTGGGCTGGATTCAACGGTGAGTGCTGCGATTGCGGCAAAAAAGACAAAACCATTATTTGCCCTGACGATTGATTACGGACAGCGTTCCGCAAAAATGGAAATACTTGCATCAAAAATAATCTGCCAAGCATTGAAAATCAAACACAGGATAATTAAACTGCCATTCTTTAAAGAATTTAAAAAATGTTCTTTAATTAGTAAAGACCAGTTACCGATTGCTTTAAAAGACATCTGGGTTCCTAACCGCAATGCCTTATTTATCAACATTGCAGCCTGCTTTGCTGAATACTACAAGGCAGATTTGATTGTGACTGGTTTCAACCTTGAAGAGGCCCGTGAGTTTCCGGACAATACAAAAAATTTTATCAATGCAATAAACCAAACCCTGCAATATAGCACATTAAAAAAGTTAAAAGTCGTAAGTTATGTTGCTAATTATACAAAAAAAGAGATTTACGAACTTGGCTTAAAATACAAAGCCCCACTGCAATACATTTATTCCTGCTATCTCGGCGGTAAAAAAATGTGTGGTAAATGCCCATCGTGTTTAAAACTGCTTCAGGCGAAAAAGTAAAGTTCTTAAGTATTACCATCCCACCAGACTAACATGTTAGAATATTAGGATAGATAAATTTGTGTTAAAATTATTGGGCAAAAAGATATATTATGCTAAATAAACAATGATTTTTGGGCTCAGCAAAGAAGTTATCTTCGCAATTTGAATTGTATCTTTTGTGCTATCTTTACGTTGACCGGTTTATTATGTTGAATTTCAGGGGTAAACTTATATTTTAATCCCGCACATAATGCAGCGAAATCAAATGCACCATAACCACTTGACCTTATGATTCTATAAGACAAAACACTTCCATCAGTTTCTACAATAATTCCTATTATTACGTCTGCTTCAATACCTTTTTTCTCATTTCTTCAGGATAATATGGAGAAGGAGCGTTTACTTATTGAGGGTTCTTTACAATTAATGACAGTGCATCTGTGAGTTTTTTACAGAGATTACATTTCATTACGCATCGATGTCTTTTTTCAAATGCTGTATTCCTGCTGCTTTATGTAATGTGATTAAATTTATTTACCGCCAAAAAGAATATTTTTTATCAAACAACCTTAAAAAGGGCATCTGATTAATGGTGTCTGGTACAATATGGTTTAGCGTTTTGGAGATACGATTGCTAATTTAACTTGACTGCGTGAAAAAAAATGTTATAATCATGGTAATGAAAGTTTTTATCACCGGCTCACAGGGTTGCCTTGGTACCGCATTTCAGGAGTTGCTGAAAAGTGAGCGGATAAATTATCTGGGAGTTGATATCCATCAGTTGGATATCTGTGATGTTAAGAGGCTCAACGAAGCAATTTTTAATTATCAACCAGATGTCATATGCCATTTTGCAGCAGTAAGTGATGTCGACCTCTGTGAAAGAGAACCTGATATGGCATTCCGGGTCAATACTCTTGCAACCCTTGGGATTGCACTCATTGCACGCAAAATAAATGCTAAATTGCTTTATACGAGCACCAATTTCATCTTTGATGGAAATAAAGAAACTCCTTATTTTGAATATGACCAGCCCAACCCGGTAAGTGAGTATGGAAAGACAAAATATCTGGGCGAAAAATATATAAAAGAAGTTCATAATCGATACTATATTGTACGGACAGCATGGCTCTTTGGAAAAAATGCGAAGACCTTTGCTACAAAATTTTTAACCCAGAAAGAAAAACCCCATTCCATAAATGTGATATGCGACCAGATAGGTTCTTTCACTTATGTCCAAGATCTTGCTGAGGCAATCTTCAATATCATAAAATCAGAAAATTATGGCACATACCACATCGTGAATAGTGAATACGGCACCTGGCTTGATTTTCTATTAAAGGCAAAAGAATTGATGAGATTTAATACCGAATTGGTTCCGGTCAAGACTGAGGAATTAAATTTACCAGCACCCAGACCTAAATTTGCCCCCCTGGGTTCAAAGAATTATGAATTTCTATTTGAGAAAAAAATGCGACCGTGGAAGGATGCACTCACAGATTTTATAAAGACCGTCATACTGAGTAATAAATAAAGTAAGCATATCAAAAGGAAAAAATTTTTATTAGTGGTTGAATACGTTACCATCTGCCAATTGATTGTTTATTGACACACATCAGAGGATAGATAAAATATATCGATGATGCGACTGATTGAAGAAATAAGAGATAATAAAAATATCCAGAGGATTGTAGCATTGAAAAGAAGACAGAAACTTTATCTTGTCGGTGGAACCATTAGAGATTTATTATTGGGAATAAAGCCAAACGACTACGATTTCGCAGTGAGTGGCTCCGGCATAAATTTTGCCCGAAGGGTGGCTAAAACAGTGAGAGGTGCATTTGTTCTCTTGAGCGAAGAAGACGACGAGGCGCGGGTTGTGAAAGATGATGTGATTTATGATTTCATTGGTTATAAAAATGATATCATCCATGATTTAAAAAGGCGCGATTTTACAATAAATGCCATGGCGGTCGATCTTGATACCTTTGAATTTCTTGACCCTGACTCTGGTTTGAAGGACCTGAAAAGAAAAATAATTCGTCCCACCACGGAAAATTCTTTAAAAGACGACCCGCTGAGGGTATTGCGGGGTTTCAGATTTGCCCTGGAATTAAATTTTGAAATAGATAAAATATTTTACAAGCTGGCAAAAGAGGTCAGTCTTAACAAAATTGCTCCAGAAAGGATTGGTTATGAATTTATCCGGATAATACTGGTACCCAATTCTTACAACATGATTTTAAAGATGGACGAATTGGGGTTGTTTGTCCAGATTTTTCCCGAGGCAAAAAAGATAATAGAAGACAAGGTTTTCTGGAAACACGCGCTGAATACATATCATACCCTTGAAATCCTTATGGAAGAGGGGTTTTTCAAAAATCTGGAGCCAGAATTTTCAAATTATTTTTCTCTTGATAAAAGAAAGGCACTCCTCAAAATTGCTGGATTGTTCCACGATATTGCCAAACCAGATACACGCCTTATGAAAGAAGGTGATGTTCATTTTTATGGACATGATACCAGAGGCGCTAAGATCGTAGAAATGATTTGTTTTAAAAGATTGAAATTATCGAGGAATGATAGCCAGGTGATAAAAAAACTCGTTAAAGAACATATGCGTCCGCATCTTCTCGCAGCGAATCAGGAATTGACCGATCGGGCAATAAGAAGATTTTTCCGCGACCTTGGTGAAGACTATTTTGGAGCGATGATGCTTGCCTGGGCTGATGGTTATGCTACAGGCGGAAGGACCAGGCACCTAGAAAAAACATTTTTAAGGATGATTGAACTAAAAAGGGCTGATGAATCTAAACCAAAAGTTGAGAGGCTGGTAAATGGTTACGATTTGATTGCCATCGGCTTAAAGCCCGGACCGATATTTAAAGTCATCCTTCAAGAACTACTGGATTTACAACTTGAAGGAAAGATTAAAACCAAAGAAGAAGGTTTAAAAATAGCAAAGGAGATATATGAAAAAGAAAAAGATTCTCAACCCAATAAAGATAACAAAACCCACACCGATTGAAGAATTGAAAAATTTTGGCAGGAAAATAAAAGTCTTTTTAAAACGGGATGATCTTAATGGACTTCTCATCTCCGGTAATAAGATACGGAAGCTTGAATATCTGATTGCGGATGCCCGAAATAAAAAATGTGATACCATAATCACCTGTGGTGCTGCTCAGTCAAATCACTGCCGGACAACTATTGCTTTCTGTAAAATTCTGGGTTATGATTGTCATTTGTTTCTGAGGACAAAAGACAAGCCTGAGTATACAGGCAATCTTTTACTTGATGAATTGCTTGGTGCCACGATTAGGTTCATCACTCCTGAAGAATACCAGAATCGGATGGAGATAATGGCTGATTATGCGAAGAGTTTGAAGGGTAAAAAGGCTTATATAATTCCAGAAGGTGGTTCAAATGAGATTGGCGCCCTCGGCTATGTTGATTGTATGCGGGAGATGGCAGGGTTTATCAAAAAGGAAAAGGTTGAAGCAGTTTATTGTGCGGTTGGCTCAGGCGGAACATATTCAGGCTTATTGCTGGGAAAGAAGTTGCTGCAAGTGCCAGTGGAACTGAACGGAGTGATAGTCTGTGATACCATCGAATATTTCACTAATAAAATCTTAGAAATCTGCACAAGGGCAATAGATAAGTTCAATTTTAAGATAAAAGTAGATGTTCCGGACATCAATCTAATCGATGGTTTTGTTGGTGAAGGTTATGGAATACCTTATCCTGAAGAGATAGAAACAATAAAGATGCTCGCAAAGAAGGGTATCTTACTTGAGCCTGTCTATACGGGCAAGGCGTTTTATGGAATGCTAAAGGATATGGAGAAAAGAAGATATAAAAAAGTTCTTTTCATCCACACCGGCGGGATTTTTAGCATCTTTGCATATGCGAGGGACCTTATTTGATTAATTAAAGCTGCATATTATTGCCATTCTCTATCACTCCAGCTGAAAAAGACCACAGTTCATTTTTACACCCTCAAGAGATATAATTGAAAAACACTGTATTCATATAAATGAACGGACAAAAATAGGCAACTCAGTCAGGGCTATATGTGAATTACAACTAAAGGTACAGCCAATAGTTTATAAGGTTATATGCTGGAGTTTTAAAAGAGTTTGTCCTGTATAAAACTTAGGCAGGGAAGAACTATAATTTTACGAACAGATTAAACTTTTATGATACACCTTTAATCTTTCACGTATATGATTCTTTGTCATTGATTCTCTACTTTCCCGGTAAAGAAAGCAGTGAATTTAGTTCTCTGAAAGAGATCCAATTATATCAACCTGCTGGGTATCGGTTTGATGCTATTCTTAATAGATTCGAATCCGAGATAACCGGTTTTGAAAAAAATAGGTGGAAGATTAATCAGTGCATAATAGATGGGATCAGAACAATCAAATCCGTTTTTTCTGATGCTCTGTGTTGGTTACTTCATGCAGATGTTCTTGAAATTTCATAGTAAGCCATCAATGTTTTATGACCGCAGGTGGAAGATGGCGACCTGATTCAGTTTTATTTGAGACTGTATAAAAATTATTTCCCGCAATGAAACAGGAAGATGATTATCAAGCTCGATAAATGACTGAGAACATTTTGATACCATCTGTATGGAGATGGTAAATCCTGAATAACCGAATTATTCTGGTATTTGGGTAGCTATGGCGTATTTCCTACTTATGTAAAGATGTTCATACATACCCTGTATCATAGTGGACTTAGAGACCGGTGCAGAATATAAACTTTATAGCCCTTGACTTCCTGAGAATTTTGATTAATATATTAATATAGAAAGAAATTTAAGATGGTTAAAATTTAAAGTCTCAAAAAGGAGTGTACTATGTCTGGACATTCTAAGTGGGCAAAGATTAAAAGAAAAAAAGCTTCTGCTGATGCTGCCCGGGGCAGGTTATTTACCAAGTTGATAAGAGAAATCACGGTTGCAGCGCGTCAGGGGGGTGGCGACCCGAATGCCAATCCCAGATTGCGTACTGCTATTGAAGAAGCGCGCGCTGCGAATATGCCTAATGAGAATATTGAGCGGGCGATAAAAAGGGGAACCGGACAACTGGATGGTGGCCAGACACTCGAAGAAGTGATCTATGAAGGCTATGGTCCGAATGGCGTGGCGTTATTGATTGAGGCTGTGACTGATAATCGTAATCGGACGACAAGTGAAATTAAACATATACTTTCGCGGCATAATGGTAGTCTTGGAACCCAGGGTTCTGTTGCCTGGCAATTTCAAACACGTGGAATTATTACGATTGATGCACATAAATATGACGAGGATACAATTCTGAGTCTTGCCCTTGATGGTGGAGCACTCGATGTGAAAACTGAGGATGAGAATTACCAGGTCATCACGACGCCGGAGACCTTTCATAAGATAAAAGACATATTCAAAAATAATAATATTGAAATACTCAGCAGCGAGATTACCAAGATTCCGCAGAATACAATCCCTTTAAATGAAAAAGATGCGGAGAAGGTTTTAAAGCTTTTTGAAGCACTTGATGAGCTTGATGATGTCCAGCATGTATATAGCAATTTTGATATTCCTGATGAGATAATGGAAAAGATTTCAAACCAGAGCTGAGTTCCTTTCTTGCCCCGGGGATTGAATTTGGACCACTGCGGAATCTCCTGAAATGAAAATATTAGGACTCGACCCCGGACTGACTGCCACTGGCTATGGGTTAATTTTTGATCATAAAAAAGTTCTATTTGGAACAATAAGACCGAGGGAGAAAGATTATTTAAAAAAAATTTATTTCATCTGTCAACATATAAAATCTATCATCAGAAAATATAAGCCGGAGATAGTATCTTTAGAAAAAGCATTTTTCCAAAAAAATGTTGTAAGTTTGATTAAAATCTCAGAATTACGCGGTGCAATCATTTATATTTTACTTCAGGATGGAATTCCACTGGTAGAATATACTCCAGCCCAGATAAAACTTGCTACCACCGGCAATGGTAGGGCATCAAAGAGACAGGTACGGTTCATAATGGAAAAGACCATCATTAAAAACAAAACGCGTATTTCTCATCATGCCATAGATGCCCTTGCCATCGCCTATACCGCTCTGAGGAAGTTTAAATGATTGGAAGGCTTCGGGGCAAGGTTCTGGAGAAAAATCCACCCTACTTATTACTTGATGTCTCCGGGATTGGCTTTTTGATTCAGTTACCTTTGAACACTTTTGACCTGTTAGAACTGAATCAGGAAATCGTATTGTATACGAAATCTTTAATAAAAGAAGAAGAAATCTTTCTATTCGGATTTCTCAATAAGACAGAATTAGAGTTGTTTGAAGCAATGATTTCTATCCCTGGACTGGGTCCAAAATCGGCACTGACTCTGTTATCCAATTTCTCTGCCGAGGAGATTACCCGGGCAATAGAAGAAGAAAATCTTGAATTGCTTTCTTCTGTGCCACGCATCGGTAGAAAGCTTGCCAGCAAAATAATACTGGAGATGAAAGGAAAATTGAATTTTGAACGTGCGACAGGCGTATTCGAACAGGCGATAAATGCCCTGTGCGCCCTGGGATTGAATAGAAGCGAAGCCATTTCAAGATTGAAAGGACTGCCCGGTGATCTGAGTGCCGAGGAACTAATCAAAAGGGCGTTGAAGGGTAAATGAAAGAAAGGCCACTATCCGGGATAAGATTTGAAGGTGAGGAGATATTTGAATTAACCCTCAGACCTAAAAAACTTGAAGACTTTGTCGGGCAAAAAAATATAATAGAAAATCTAAAGGTTTTTATACATGCAGCAAAAAAGAGAAAAGAACCCTTAGAACATATACTCTTATTTGGTCCACCTGGTCTTGGTAAAACAACACTGGCTCACATCATTGCCCATGAGATGGATGTCAATATTTATCCTACATCAGGACCGATTCTGGAAAGACCTTTTGACCTTGCAGGTATCTTGAGTAACTTGAAATACGGTGATATTATCTTTATAGACGAAATACACCGCATCAACAGAGTCGTTGAGGAATATCTTTATCCAGCGCTGGAAGATTTTCATCTGGATATAATGCAGGATAAAGGGATGGGTGCACAGAGTTTGCGATTAAAGTTAGAGCGATTTACACTGATTGGTGCCACAACCCGTTCTGGTTTATTGACCTCTCCACTCCGTTCGCGATTCGGAATGAGTTTTCGTCTTGATTATTATCCACCCGAAGAACTTGAGCAGATCATAAGACGTTCTGCAAAGATTTTGAAAATCAAGATCACAAAAGAAGCAGGACTGGAAATCGCCCGGAGATCAAGGGGCACACCACGGGTAGCAAATAGATTGTTGAGAAGGGTGCGTGATTTTGCCCAGGTACAGAACAAAGACACAATAGACCTTGAGATATGCGAGTATGCATTAAAAAGGCTCGATGTGGACAAAAGGGGGCTTGATGAGATGGATAAAAAGATTCTGCGCACTATTATTGAAAAATTCCAGGGTGGTCCAGTAGGTATCAATAGCCTGGCAGTGGCGGTTGGTGAAGATGCCCAGACTATAGAAGAAGTCTTTGAGCCATTTTTAATAATGGAAGGATTTATCAAAAGAACCCCACGGGGTCGGGAAGTGACTCCTCTTGCCTACGAACATTTAAACATCAAACCCGATCACGGGCCGTTATTCAGATAAATTCATTTAGCAGTTAATTTAGTGTATTTTAACTGATGCTTGAGACCCAAAATCATGATTGACACATCAAAAAGATTTGTTATAATAAATTGTGAAGTTTGTAGATGAGGCAACGATTTATGTAGAAGGTGGTGCGGGTGGAAACGGTTGTATATCTTTCCGGAGAGAAAAATTTGTGCCCAGGGGCGGCCCGGATGGTGGTGATGGTGGCGATGGTGGGTCAGTATATCTTATCGGTGAAAAAAGGCTACAGACTCTGTATGATCTGCAGATAAAACCCCATTATAAAGCAGGAAGGGGTATGCATGGCAAAGGCAAGGGAATGGATGGCAAATCTGGAGAAGATAAATACATACCTGTTCCACTCGGAGTTGAAGTTTACCGGAATGGAAAATTGATTGGTGAAATACTCGGGCATAAACAAGTGCTACTTGTTGCTAAAGGCGGTAAAGGGGGTAGAGGCAATCGCCATTTTGTAACACCCACCAACCAGGCACCACGTATTGCTGAGGTCGGAAAGCCCGGGGAAAAATTTAAGCTAAAAATAATTCTTAAGCTCATTTCACAAATTGGGATAGTCGGCTTCCCCAATGCAGGAAAATCAACCCTTCTTAAGGCAATGACCAATGCCCATCCGGAGATTGCCAGCTATCCATTCACCACCCTTACACCAAACCTTGGAGTATTGAAGGATGATTTCAGGAACATTATCATTGCAGACATGCCCGGCATAATAGAAGGTGCCCATCTCGGAAGGGGACTTGGCGTAAGATTTTTACGCCATATTGAACGGACAAAGATGCTCATCCTTTTAATAGATATTTCCATGCCTGACCCAATGAGGCAGTACCAGATATTGCTCGATGAGTTCAGAATGTATAATCCGGAGCTTTTAAAAAAACCTAGGATTGTGGTGTTCAACAAGATTGACCTGGTAGAAACCCTGCCACAATTCAATTTGAATGAGAAGGTTTTTTATATCTCGGCATTGAAGAATAAAGGTATTGATGAACTAAAGAAGGCAATAAGAAATGAAAATATCGATTAAGACTGATAGAGAGACCCTGCTTAAGATCTTAAAAGATGGTGATATCAACAAGAAACTCAAAATTTTCAGCAAATTAGACGATCTTTCGGAATCAGACCGGATTAAGATTTTGTTAAAAATCCTTGAAGACAATTCCTGGTATTTGAGGGAACAGGCAACCCTGGAGCTGGCAAAATTTGGTAACAGGGTTCTGCCGAGGTTGAAAAAATTATGTAATAAAGGTTTCTGGTATACCCGTGCTGCAGCCTGCAGAACTCTTGGAGAGATTGGTGATTTAGATGGACTTGCCACGGTTATAACACTCTTAATGAATGATACAAATCCAACGGTGATTAAAGAGGCAAAAGAGGGAATTAAAAAATTTGCAATAAAGAATGGTGACGATTTCTTCAAAAAATTACAGGAATTAAAAACCGAGTTAAATCTAACAGAGAATTTCTACAGGGTGCTCATTGAATGTCTTCCTGAATACAGAGAAAGGATAAAAGAAATTTTTCAAACGATGTGATTATGGATTCATCTGAGGTAAAACAGGCAAAAGATTTTGTCCTTTTATGTTCTATTGAAAAGATGACCGAAGCAAAACTTTATCTCCTGATGGAGCAATTTAAAAATCCAGAAGCAATAATGAGTGCACCATTTAATGAACTTTCTGATATCGTTGGTCCGGAAATAGCACATAGAATCTGTGAGTTGAAACCAGACGAAGAGACAAAAAGGAGGTGGGAGAGCATTGAGCGCTATCAGATAAAAGTAATACCTTATTATGACGAACATTATCCACGCTGGCTAATGGATATCCCTAATTTTCCACCGGTGCTTTTTGTCCGGGGTAATATTCAATCCGGGGATGAAATAGCGATTGCCATTGTCGGCACGAGGGGTGCCACAGTCTATGGTAAATCTATTGCTGAAGATTTTGCGGGCAAATTTGCGCAGGCCGGCGTATGTGTGGTGAGTGGTATGGCACGGGGTATCGATACTTCAGCCCACTGGGGTGCAATAAAGAATGGTGGCAGGACGATTGCGGTCCTGGGCTGCGGGGTTGATATTGTATATCCGCCGGAAAATCATGCGCTCATGGAGGAAATCGTAAAATGCGGTGCAGTAATTTCAGAATTTAATATCCAGACACCACCGCTCGCCCAAAATTTCCCCAAGCGGAATAGAATAATCTCCGGACTTTCAAAGGCGGTCGTAGCCATAGAGGCAAAAGAGAAATCTGGAGTGATGAATACCGTGGAATGGGCATTGCAACAGAATAAAGAAATTTATGCAATTCCAGGCAATATTTATTCAAAGACATCCGCCGGCACAAACCGCTTGATAAAAGAAGGTGCAACTCCAGTTACCTCAGCCGAAGAGGTTCTTGAGTATCTCGGGATAAAGTATACAAAAAAAGACAGGGAAATAAAAGAGTTGATACTCGATAGCGCTGAGAGGAAAGTCTGGGAAGGTTTATCCCATGAGCCGGTTTATCTTGATGAACTCAAAGAAAGGCTTGATATGTCCACATCAGAGATATTAAAAATTTTACTCGGGCTTGAGATAAAAGGAATTGTGAGACAACTGCCCGGGATGATGTTTGTGAAAAATCTTGGAAAGGAGCCGTCATGACCATGCTATTATATTTTTTACTGACATTTAATCTCTCCGGTACCTTTTCTATTGTAGCGATTGACACAATCACAGGTGAATATGGTATAGCTGTAGCATCAAAGGTATTTGATGTTGGCTATATCGTTCCCTGGATAAAGATAGGTGCAGGGGCGGTGGCTACACAGGCTCTGGCAAATCCATTTCTCGGTCCAATGATTCTTGAGGAGATCGAAAAAGGTACCCCTGCAGAAAAGGCACTGGAGGTTTGTCTTGACCGGGATAGTTTGAAAGAGGAGAGGCAGGTAGGGGTTGTGGATTGGAAGGGTAACTCGGCAGCATTTACAGGCAATAATACCCTGTCCTGGGCAGGCCACAGGACTGGTCCTTGTTTCTCGGTGCAGGGTAATATCTTGGTCGGAAAAGAGGTGATTGATACAATGTTCAGTACTTACATTAATTCTTCGGGTCCGCTTGGTGAGCGATTATTACTCGCCCTTGAAGCCGGTGAGGCAGCAGGCGGTGATAAAAGGGGAAAGCAATCTGCAGCACTCTTGGTAATGAGAAAAAAGGGGGGTTACCAGGGGGTTGATGACCGTCTTATTGACTTGAAGGTGGTGGATAACCCTGAGCCAGTGCGGGAATTGCGCCGTCAGTATGAAACATGGCAGTATTATTTCCTTGCCCCTGCCTATTTACGCCTTGCTGAAGAAGAAAAGGATAAGACCGATGTTTTTTTTGAGCGGTGCTTCAACCTTCTAAAGAAAGCCCTGGCGAGCAGTATCAACGATCCCTATGTTTTCAACAATCTTGCATGGGAATTTGCCCTGAGGAAGAAATACCCAGAAGAGACTCTTTTAGCCGCAAAAAGGGCACATGAGCTCGCACCAGATGATGAGAATATAATGGACACACTTGCCGAGGCTTACTATGCGATTGGTGATTACAAACAGGCAGTTTACTGGGAAGAGAGGGCACTAAAAAAAGATCCCAAAAATACATTTTTTAAAAAGCAACTTGAAAAGTTTAAAAAGGCATTAAAAAAATAGGTTCATCTTTTAAGTGCAGGAGATTTAATCATTTCTCTTTCAAAAAAGTAAGTACGTAAGTATTTTTTCAACTCATCAATTCCCGTGCCATCCTTTGCCGAAACAAATAGTGCATCGGGATACCTTTCACTCAATCTGATTTTTTCCTCTACGAACAATCTATCAAGTTTATTGAAGACAAGGACCCTGGGCTTGGCTTCCGCGCCGATCTCTTTTAAAACTCCTTCTACAGTATTCATTTTTATTTCTATATCACTCTCGGTTGCATCGACGACGTGGATGAGTAAATCAGCCTCAAGGACCTCGGCCAGCGTGGCCCGGAATGAAGCAATCAAACTGTGCGGAAGTCGTCTTAAAAATCCGACAGTGTCACTTATCAACACCTTATGGTTTGGTGGCAGGAACAAGATTGAGGTATTGGAATCAAGCGTGGAGAATAAATAGTCCGCTGTAAGTAGATTCCCACGGGTAAGGGCATTTACCAGTGATGATTTGCCGGCATTCGTATAACCAACGGTGCATATCTTATAGAAATCGCGACGCTGTTTTCTTTGAACCTGTTTGGAAAGTTCAATCCTTTTAAGTTCTTTTTTCAGAACCGCCATCCGTTCTTTTATTCTCCGGCGGTCCATTTCTAACTTTTTTTCTCCCGGACCCCTCGTCCCGATACCACCACCCAGGCGTGAAAGTTCGGTTCCCTTTCCAGTAAGACGGGGTAAACGGTATTCAAGTTGTGCCATCTCCACCTGTAGTTTAGCCTCTTTTGTTCTGGCATGTTTCGCGAAGATGTCGAGAATCAGAGTAGTACGGTCGATTACCCTTACGCCGGTCACCATCTCAATATTTCTGATTTGAACCCCTGAAAGTTCAGTATCAAAGATTAGAAGATCGACCCCGAATTCCCGGGCGAGTTTACCAAGTTCTTCTGCTTTACCCCTGCCAATCAATAAAGACGGGTTGAGCTTATCACGAATCTGGATAAAACTTTCCACAACCTCACCACCAGCTGTTCGTGTTAGGTTAGCGAGTTCTTCAAGGGACTGAATCATTTCCCACCGCTTCATTCTGCCATCGCCAACACTGATGAGAAAAACTCGTTCCTTTTTTTCCATAAACAAATCAGTCTACTGGTTTTGAATTATTTAAAAGATAAAAGATACGCTGGAGTGAGGTGATAAAAGTTCCTATCGTTATTATTACAAGGATGTAGACCATGATACCTGCACCTAAAAATGAACCTATTATTAAAAAGCCCAGTCGGACGAATCTTTCAAATATTCCTACCTGCGGTGATATAC
>JAOAFX010000040.1 GCA_026416055.1 Caldifarciminota bacterium | reverse complement strand
ACAGCAGGACGAATTGTTTGGTGCGATATTCCAAATCAGTTCTACTCATCGGTTACAGAATAGATTAGTTTAACTTAAAACGACTATATCGCCTTTGTTATAATTCATATAAGTCCTCACTGGATGCTTCATTGATTCATGAATCAAGATACAGGATACAGGATGGTTCCTTGATACTGGATGCTGGATACAGGATGCAGGATTCATGATTCAAGATACAGGATAAAAGATTCAGGATTTGCGAGTGAGGTGACCGGATTCAACTGTGCTTATGAACCGTGATATCTTCGCACCAAGTTCATCATAACCTTTCAAAAAATAGTCATATTGTTTTTTATCTCTCAGAGAACCGGTATCATAAAGATATTTAAGAAGTTCTTTTGTCTCGTCGCAGGATGCTAAGGCATAGGTTGGTTTGGGTAACTTTAAAGTCATCTTATGGATTTCAACTGCCAGTCTGTGGCTTATTTTATAGATTTCCAGATCTTTGTAAGATTGAACTAATACACCATCCTTGATAGAGAATAGTTACTTGATTCAGGATACAGGATATTAGATGTTCCATATTAAAATATCTTCTTTCCTGCCCCAGGTGCGGGCAAGTTTTTGTAATTCAACAAGAATCTTTATATTTTCTTCAAAGGAAAGGCGTGCCCGTTCTTGCCGAAATTCTTTTTCGTTCTGGTATAATTCATCGCGGGTCAAAATCCTGTCACCAATAACAATCTTTTTGTCGTCCATAATTATTTATCTTTGAATTTATTGAATTTATCGCGCAAACCATACCTGTTTAAAATTGATGTCTCGCTACATTTAAAAAACTAAACCGTAAAAGATTTTATCTGAGGCAAAGGAAGAACCGCAAAAGTATTTAGCATGAAAGAATCCGCTAAGGACATAAGGAACATTACGCAAAATTGAACGCTATAGACACAGAAGCAAAGGCTACCGCCCTTGTCAGTTCCCACAAACCCGGTGGGCTGACCCCTGTGCCCTAAAGGGCAGTATGTAGATAAACACAAACAAAAGTCCTAAAAAACTTACTACCGAGGGTAGAGTTTTTCAAGTCTCAATGAGGGGCCATCAAAAAACAGCATAATTATATTAAACTTAGCCAATCTGTCAAGAATGATTTTTAAAATTGGGAGTTCAATTTATTTTTTCCATTATCTTTTCACCAGAGGAAGTGCCGATGCGATTGGCACCCGCTTCTATAAAAGCAAGTGCACTCTTATAATCCCTTATTCCACCAGATGCCTTGATTCCAAAATGAGGACCCACCACCTTTCTCAAAAGCTTTATATCTTCAATCTTTGCTCCTTCTTTTGAAAACCCGGTTGATGTTTTAACAAAATGTGCCTTGCTCTCTTTTATGATATTTGCAGATGCAATCTTTTCCTGTTCAGTCAGTAGACAGGTCTCAATTATAACCTTAACAACCCTTCCCTGTGCAGACTCAACGACTGTCTTTATCTCTCTGCCAACATATTTGTAATCATTAGATTTCAACCTGCCGATATTTAAAACCATATCAATCTCATCACAGCCGAGTTTTACAAGTTCTTCAGTCTCAAATGCCTTTGATTTCGTCGTTGAGGCACCAAGAGGAAAACCAACAACACTGCAGACTTTTATATCTTCGGGAAGTTCTTTCCTTACGATTTCAACCCAGCAGGGATTAACGACTGCACAGTAGAATTTATATTTTTTCACCCCTTCTATGAAGTTCATAATCTCCTGTTTTGTAGCATCGGGTTTTAATATGGTCTGGTCAATGTATTTGTTTATGTTTTGCATGTTTTAACCTCCATAAGGTGAATTGCAAGGCTGAAGCCTTGCCCTACAAAAAAACATAAAAATGTTAAGCAAACCTTCAGGTTTGCATTGATAAACGCAAGGCTAAAGCCTTGCCCTACATATGAATTCATAAAAACGTAGGGCAAACCTTCAGGTTTGCTTAACATCAAATTCAAAAGAACCCAAAAATTCATAATCTTTATAATCATCAACCAAACCCTGCCTCTCTGGATTACCAAAAATATATTGAGCCACAAGAATTGTATCTTCATCTTTACGAAGCACATGATCATAATACCCAATCTGCCATAAATTCTGTCTATTTAATTTTTTATAATAAAATCCTGTGCGTTGTTTATATTGCTCAATAAATTTTCTAAAGTCAGCTGCCTCTTCTACCCCTTCTACCAGAAGATGTAAATGGTCAGGCATGAAACAATATGCCCAGACTTTGAATCCGAAAAATTTGGATGTCTTGCGCAATATTTGCAATAACGATTCCACCAAAGATTTTTCCACAAAAATTTTTCTTTTATTTGCAGTACACAATGTGACAAAATACCGGTAGGTTCCTTTATAATCGAAATTTTTTAAACGAATGCGTTTTTTATATCTTGGTTTCTTTGCAAGGCTGAAGCCTTGCCCTACATCTGATGCCTTACGGCCTGCAAGGCTAAAGCCTTGCCCTACATATGATGCCTTGCGGCCTGCAAGGCTAAAGCCTTGCCCTACATTGGATATTTCAGTCATCATTGATGATACATCTCCTCGAAATGTTTCTTTAATGTACAATAGAGATAGATAGAGAAAAATTCTGGTGGGACTTGCTTTTTCTTAACCCAGCGTCTGCCTTCTTTCATCTCTTTTACCCTGAATACATAAATCCCCGAACGTGTCTCCACGGTCTTTACCTCACCCTTTTCTGCCTCAAATACCGCCTTCGCAAGCGGGTTCATTGCCTCAGGATAGATTCTTTTTCTTTTATCTAATCTCTTTACCTTTTTTGCATATTCCCTTATTTTTGTGCTATCCTGTTCCCATCGTATAAAAGCATATTCAATCTCCCGATATGGTGGTTCAAGCAATCTTTCAGGGATGTGCTTGAAAATCCGGTTTAAATATTCAAAACATGCCACATCTGCACTTATTTTATCTATAAATTCCTGCCTGCTCATGCCGAGCCTTGAAATATCAATTTCTGGATTTAACGATAGGCTGAACAAA
Organism: Caldifarciminota bacterium; assembly: GCA_026416055.1. Classification (GTDB taxonomy): domain Bacteria; phylum Hydrothermota; class Tepidihabitantia; order SM23-42; family JAOAFX01; genus JAOAFX01. Next base: position 15,902 of record JAOAFX010000040.1, on the reverse strand, counting down.
TATCGCACAAAATCAAAATCCTCTCCGTATCTAATATATTCTTTGCCTTTCTCACTCCACTCTTTTAAAGGAACTTCTTTAAAATATCCATTCGTATCCTGGTTTTCAATTGTACTTGCTGGAGTTTCTTTTATAATCCTGGTGCTATCGAGCAATATGTTCAAATCAGCCATGGTATCAAGGGAAGCGTAATCAAAATAACAGATACCTTTTCCCTTTTGCTGGCGGACATATTCGATTTCGGTATTTGCCTCAAGTTCCATTCCCTTCCATAAAAAACCAATCCCCATGATTGCTGAAGAAAAATTGTATAAGGCAAAATTTAAAAAATCTTTAAAGAGCTTCACATCCGTGGTATATGACATCACGATCGGATAGTCTATCAATCCCTTCCACTCCCACCAGTTCTGTGCATACTGGTATCCTGCCCTGGAAGGGCTGGGAAAGACCGCACAGGAAATACGGCATCTATTTTTTACAACCTTTCTAATTTCTTTTAAAAAATCTATTATTCCATCCTTCCTTCTTTTATTCTCGAGAAATATATTATAGGCAACCCACCGGTTGAATAATTCAAGCTTTGGATAACGCAAAAGCGTAAGCCATCTCATATCACGGTTCGTATAACCTGCAATCAAACCACAGCGAAATGTATCTATAATTCCCCAGAATACTCCGGGATAACGGATGAAATCAAAGTGGATTCCATCAACCGGAAATTTTTCGATAATCTCAACTACAACATTTTTTAAAAATTCCCTCACCTCAGGATTGTATGGGTCTATAAAAATACCTTCAAGACCATAATCCCGCCAGTCATCTGCAGAATAATGATGCATACTTTTGCCCTGAACATCTTTCAAAAACCATTCAGGATGGTTATGATAGAGATGTCTTGTAGAATCAGGAATGCTATCAAGAGACCATACCAGGAATGTGTTTATCCAGGCGTGGACCCTTATATTTTTCTTTTTTGCATATTTGATTATGGAATCGAGGGGTGAATAATCTGAAGGTGCATTCTTTGTCAGATACTGGCTTCGGGGCAGATAATCTGATTTGTAGTATGATGAACCGCTTATCACAACCTGGATATATAGGTCGGTCATACCCATTTTATCAGCGATATCCATAATCCCGGATATGGACTCAGGAAAGGCGATTGAGAGTGCCCTGACCCACATCCCTTTATGGAAGGTCAATAGAAATGCGAGTAATAAATACATCTGATTTTATCTACCAAAACGCTGGTCTAAATCCTCAAGACTGAATTTTATAACCACAGGTCTGCCATGGGGGCAGATAAAAGGATTTTCACAGGCAAATAACCGGTCAATCAAACCCTGCATCTCAGGAATCGATAATTTCTGGCCTGCCTTTATCGCCATCCGGCAGGCAATGATTTTTGCCAGTTCACTTTTCTGATGCATGAGTTTACCAAGACTTCCAATCTCGCTGAAAAACCCCTGAAGGTCTTCACGGCTAATCTTTGAATCAGAAGGCAGGGCATCAAGGACAAGTGTCCTGCCTGAGAATTCTTTGAATTCAATGCCCAGTTCTTTTAGCAGATCCCTCGTCTTTTCATAGGTCTGGTATTCTTCAGAGGTCAATTCAAGGGTTATGGGAAATAAAAGATGCTGTGTAGAACCACGGTTGTTCATGATTTCTTCGTATAATATCCGCTCATGTGCTGCATGCTGGTCAACGATGATAAACCCTGTGCTCGTCTGGGCAAAGATATAGGTATTATGCAATTGCCAGAATTCACCGGTTTCAGTTGCCGGAGCCGTACTTAAAACAGGAATCTCACCATAGGGCATCAAAAATTCCTGGACCAGGTGGTGATTGCGAAATGAACCGGTCAAAGGTTCAGTATCAGGATACTCCTTTGGCATAGGTTTTGGAAAGAGTTTGCTTTTAATCGTCTGTGTCAACAAGTCTATGATATAACGCTCATCTTTTATTTTTACTTCACTCTTTGCGGGATGGATATTTACATCAAGTCCATCAGGCGGCAGGATGATATCAAGGACATAGGAAGGTGGTTCTTTAGGATTCTGGTATGTTTCGTTTATTATCCGGGCAATCCTCGGATAGCGGACCGGACGATGATTGATATATATAAGATTAAAATTCAAATCCTCTGCTAAATTGAGTGGTGATATCAATCCGGTAATTTTTGTAGAACCGAGTTCGAGTTCAAGTGGAATCAAACGCTCAACGAGACGGAGCGGATAGAGTTGTGCAAGACGCATCTTTGGATCACTGACAGGTGGTAGATTGAGAATATTGCGTTGGCGCTCGCTCAAAAGAAAATGGATTTTGGGCATGATGATGGCATAGGTCTTGACGAGTTCAATGATTAAACGCCGCTCATATTCATCTGATTTTAAAAATTTTCGTCGTGCTGGAAGATTGAAAAAGAGATCCGATACCCTGACCCTTGTCCCTCTTTCACGGAAAAAATCGAAAACCTGCTTTAATTCACCACCTTCAACGATAATCTTTGTACCGGTAGTGCCGTCCGATGTTTCAATCTCTAAGTGGGAAACCTGTGCGATGCTCGCCAGTGCTTCACCACGGAAACCAAAGGTCTTTATATTCTCGATATCTTCTATTTTTTCAATCTTGCTTGTGGCATATCGCTCTATTGAAAGTAAGGCATCCTCACGGGACATTCCTGTGCCATCATCATTGACAAGACATTTTTTCTTACCACCATTTTCAATCTCAATCTCAATCCTTTTTGCATCTGCATCAAGGGAGTTTTCAATGAGTTCTTTTATCACTGAGACCGGCCTTATAATGACCTCACCAGCAGCAATCTTTGAACGGACATCTTCAGACAGGATTTTTATTTTAGGCACGGTATATTTTATTGAGGGAAATGGCAAAGTCAAGGATGGTTGATTGAAAGGTTTATGCAAGGCTAAAGCCTTGCCCTACAAAAACCATAAAAATGTAGGGCAAACCTTCAGGTTTGCAAAAAAACGCAGGGTTGTAGGGCAAACCTTTAGGTTTGCATTGATAAACGCAAGGCTAAAGCCTTGCCCTACATCTGATGATTCATTGCCGGGTTTCTTTGCAAGGCTGAAGCCTTGCCTAGATTCGATTTTATAAAAATGCTGGGCAAGCCTTCATTCGGACTTGATTATTGTAAGTTATTGGATATAATTTTAAAAAAGGAGTTATGATGGATGAAGATAAGAGACCACCCATAAATGTTGAACTAAGCCCGGAACATTCAGATGGTGTGTATTCAAATTTTGTCCTTATTGCCCATTCCCCTTCTGAATTCATCCTTGATTTTGCAAGGATGCTTCCTGGCTTACAAAAGGCAAAGGTGTTCTCAAGGATTATCATGACACCTCAGAATGCATTTCTATTAAAAGAGGCGCTTGAAGAAAACCTTAAGAAATATGAAGAACGATTTGGGAAGATTAAAATATTTGGTAAGGAAGAGAAAGAAATCGGTTTTAAGTAAAGTTGTGGATTTCTTTCTTAAATCTGATTTTGAAGCATACCTTGTCGGTGGAATTATCCGGGATACACTCCTGGGAAGGAAGACCCATGATATCGATATCTCAGTCCATGGTGATGCAATAAAAGCCGCCACAGAATTGAATAAAATTATCAGGGGTAAACTTGAAATACATAAGGATTTCGGAACTGCCACCATATTGAAAAACAGAACCCGCATAGATATCGCCATGACCCGTGATGAAATTTATCCTAAACCCGGTGCATTGCCCCAGGTCTTTGAGTCGGACATCCACGGAGATTTAAGGAGAAGGGACTTTTCAATCAATGCCATGGCACTTGCTTTGAACAGAAAAAAACTTAGATTCCTTGACCCTTTCTTCGGTATGAAATACCTCAATGAGCGTTTAATACGGGTGATACATCCTAAAAGTTTTCTTGATGACCCGACAAGGATATTCAGGGCTTTAAGATATAAAAACCGGCTCAATTTCAAACTTGAAAGTAAGACTGAGAAATTACTCATTGAGGCAGTATGGTTGAGGGTGCTAAAAAAAGTATCAAAACAGCGAATTTTAAATGAACTGAAGTTGATATGCAAGGAGAAGACATACTTAAAAACATTAAAAGACCTGCACCATTATGAAATATTTGAATTTAATATGAAGAAACTCAATTTAATCAAGAAAATTCCCGATGATTTAAAATGTTATTATTTTCTCAGCTTACTTGAGGATAAATTTCCGTTGAGCAATGAAGAAGAAAGGATTGTGAGTAATTTCCGGAATTTAGAACGGATAAGAAATACTCTGAAATCAGCAAAAATCAACAGTGATATCTATTACGCACTCCATAATGTTGATGAACGGGTGATAAAGGTTTTAAATAGATTATATAAAGGATTGAGACAAAAAATAAGAAAATTTTATAGATTGAGAAGAATAAAACCGATTATCCGCGGCGATGACCTTCTCGCTCTGAGCATAAAACCCGGTCCGATATTCAGAGAAATCCTCTCCGGCATCCATAAGATGCAACTCGATGGCCTTGTCAAATCAAAACACGATGCAACCCAAATAATAAAAAAATGGCTGAACGTTTCGTAGAAATAATATTATCACTCCCTCCACTCTTACTCGCACTCACCGTCCATGAATACCTCCATGGCTATGTTGCCTACCGGATGGGCGACCCGACCGCAAAATGGTCCGGCCGACTTACCTTCAATCCCCTCAAGCATATTGACCCCATAGGACTTATCGCTTTCTTATTTTTGAAATTCGGCTGGGCAAAACCTGTCCCGGTAAATCCTTATAATTTTTATAATTTTAGAAAAGGAATGGTTTTAACATCCCTTGCCGGTCCAGGGTCAAATTTTCTTCTGGCAATCATCTCTGGACTCCTCATCCGTCTTTTGGATGTTTACTCCGCACCCTCTTTTTTAATTTCCATGCTTGGATTGAGCATCTATTTCAATCTCTTAATCTTTGCATTCAATCTCATTCCGGTGCCACCGCTTGATGGCTCAAAGGTCTTGTTTTATACCCTGCCTAACCGATACCTAAATTTAGCCCATGTCCTTGAACAATACGGACTCTTCATTCTCGTTGGGCTGATATTTATTGACAACCTCGGGATTCCAGTACTATGGGGGTGGATTGGACCTTTTGTTAAATTTTTTACCATTCTCTTTGGCGGAAGAAATATATTAGCAATATAAATACAGGAGGATAAGATGAAAAGGCTATTAAAAATTCTTGGTATAATCATTGGCATTTTTATTCTTCTCACAATCATAGGCTATATTGCCATCAGTTCATTCCTTACCCCGGCATATCTGCGCAGTGTAGTCGAAAGGATGGCATCCGAGGCAATTAATTATCCAGTTGAAATCGGGGGTGTGTCTTTAAAACTCGGAATGAAAATTTCTATTGGGATTGACAGATTATCTTTAAAAAATCCTGAAGGCTTCAGCAACAGAAAGATGGTCGATATAAAAGAGATAAAACTAAACCTGAAACTTTTGCCCCTATTTAAAAGGCAGATTGTGGTAAGCAGTATAACGATAGATGATGCAGAAATAAATATTGAAAGGAACAAAGAAAACCATTACAACATTGCCGTGCCCAGATTGCAGCGGTATGAGGGACCGAATTACAGCATCAGTGTTGACTGGATAAGTATCACACGCTCAAACCTAAATTATCGGGATGAAATAACTAAGATTGAACTCGATGTAAAAGACTTTAACCAGAAAATAACCCTTAATAAGAATCTGATAAGCATAAGCGGTAACCAGAGGCTTGAATACACAGAGAGCAAAATGATGCCTGCTTTATCTTTAAAGATAAATAACATGCTTGAATATGATACACTCACCAGGAATATAAATCTGAAAGAGTTGAAGATTGAATATGGAAATGTCTATGGAGTGCTATCCGGAGTGATCGAAAAATCAGAATTATTAAATATAGATGCAAATTTAACCATACCGCAGCTTGAAAAATTTGTTGATTTTATCCCGGAAAAATCAAGACCTGAACGTCTTTCGGGCTCAATCCGCCTCGATGCCAAAGTTCTGGGGACGACAAAAGAACCCAAGTTGAATGGAAAATGTGAACTGGTGAACATAGAATTTAAACTGAAGGAATTGAACCAGCCAGTGCAGAAGATAAACGGCAGTTTTGCCTTTGACCTCAATTCAATAAAGAATATCATCATTCAGGGAATCGTTGGCACTTCAAAGTTTGATATCAGCGGCTCGGTGAATAATCTCAAAAGACCGGTGCTTGATTTGATCATAAAGGTAATGGTGAATCTAAAGGATATTGAGACCCTCTCAGCCCAGACATCCGGAATGAAATTATCCGGAAATGCAGGAATAAATATTTCGATAAAAGGGTATGCGGAAAAACCCTCTTATTTCGGCGAATATACTATCACTGATGGTGTTATTGACGGCATCGGACTGGTAAAACCAATATCCAATCTTCGGGTCCGGGGAACGTTCCAGAGAGACGGCGCAAAGATTGCGGAGTGCTCCGGACACATCGGACGTTCAGATTTTTCATTGAGTGGCTATGTAACAAATTTCCAGAAGCCGGTTCTCCAGATAAACAATGTCTCAAATCTCATAGACCTGGACGAATTATTTCCAAAGACAAAAGAAGTGAAGAAGACTGAACAAAAAGGCATCCCTGTAACAATCGAGGGAAATATAAAGATAAACAGACTCACAGGTATGGATATGGAATTTAAAAACATAAACACATCATTTAAATATGAAAACGGAATCATTGATTTGAAAAATTGCACTGCAGAAACCTTTGATGGCAAGGTGCAGTTAGACTTTTACTACAATATTAACAGCCCTGAACCATACCGAATCCACAGCCGGATGGAGAATATAAATGTCCAGAAGATTTTAAAAAGGTTTTTGAAATTTGAAAACCTGACCGGAAGATTGTCTGGTGTGAATAACTTTCAGGGAATGGGATTTCAGCAGCATCAGGTCATTGCCAACCTTACTGCATCGGGAAATGTTAAACTTGTCAACGGAAGTTTCAATAATTTTGAGTTTTTTAATAAATTGTGTGAATGGCTCGGATTCAGGGATAGAAAAACGATTCTTTTAAAAGACCTCGCCGTTTCCTTTAAGATTGAAAATGGTAGAACGAATATTGAAGACTGGTCAATGGATACAGAAATTGGTAAGTTTCTGGTGAATGGATTCATAAAACTTGACGGATTCATAAATCTCAACCTCACCCTCACCCTAAATAAAAGAGAATCAGACATGCTCAAAAATGTCCATGGAGACTGGTTACTCTATTATGATCCCCAGGGCAGGGCAACGGTCGATATCATCGCCACCGGCAAATTGCTCTCACCCCATTTCCGGCTTGATACTGATAAAATAAAGGAAAGGCTTAAAGGGAAAATTAAAGATGAATACGATAAAAAGAAAAAGGAACTGGAAAAGAAATTGAAAGACTTATTCAAAAAATAATGCCCGAACTCCCCGAAGTAGAAACGATAAAAAGGGAATTACAGCCCCTGATAATAAATCAAAGGATAAAAGACTGTAAAATCCTCCGTAAAGATATTATCGGTTATCCATCACCTGAAAGATTCTGCAGGGGTTTGATAAACGAAACGATTCAGGATGTAATCAGGAGGGCAAAATATCTGATAATTGTTTTGAGCAATGGAAAGAGATTGATATTCCATTTGAGATTGTCAGGAAGGATAATCGTGATGGATGAAGAGAAAGACCTGCCGCTAAAATGTTTAGAATCTGAATTCAAAAAAACACAGTTTTCTGAAAAATTTGAATTTGCAAGGTTGATAATAAAATTAGAAAATAAATATTTGATCTTCAGTGAACCGAGGGCCCTGGGAAGGGTCTATCTGATAAAAGAAGACGAGAAACCGGATGTTTTAAAGGGATTCTACAACCTCAGTTATGAACCATTATCACCTGAATACGATTTCAACTACTTCAAAAATAAAATAAGAAATCGCAAGGCGATGATTAAATCAGTTTTGCTTGACCAGAGCATCTGTGCTGGTGTTGGAAATATATATTCTGACGAAGCCTTATTCCATTCAGGAATAAGGCCAACAAGAAGGGCAAATACATTGAAGATTGAAGAGATATTTAAGCTCTTTCTGGCAATAAAAGATGTGTTGAGAAAGGGGATTGATGAGTTTGGAACAACGGTCTCAGACTATAAAAGGACCGATGGAAAAAGCGGGAATTTTCAGAATTTTTTGTGTGTATATGACCGTGAAGGAAAACCATGTAAAAAGTGCGGAAAAGAAATTATTGTTAAAAAAATTGGAAACAGGTCAACAAGATATTGTCCAGAATGCCAGAAATAAAAACGGGCGGTATAAGACGTAGGGCAAACCTTCAGGTTTGCATTGATAAACGCAAGGCTAAAGCCTTGCCCTACATCTGATGCCTTACGGATTGCAAGGCTAAAGACCTGCCCTACGTTATTTATTGACTTAAAAAAATTTCTATGTATATTTAAGGTATGGAAGATTTCTCAACGCGTTATGAACCAAAAGGTATAGAAGACCGGATATACGAATTCTGGCTGAAAGAAAAACTGTTCACCCCGGACATAAAATCTACTAAACCGAGTTATACCATCACCATACCACCACCAAATGTCACAGGAAGGCTGACCCTTGGACACATTTTAAATAACACAATACAGGATATCCTGATCAGATACAAAAAGATGTCTGGCTATGAGGCGCTCTGGGTTCCTGGAATGGACCATGCAGGAATCGCTACCCAGGTAAAGGTAGAAGAAGAAAGACTGCTGCCAAAAGGAATAAAAAAAGAAGATTTAGGCAGGGAAAAATTTCTGGAAGAAGTCTGGAAATGGAAGGAAGAATATGCCCAGGTCATCAGGCTCCAGTTAAAGAAGATGGGCTGTGCCCTGGACTGGACAAGGGAACATTTCACACTTTCAGAAGAGTATTCAAAGAAGGTTATAAGAGTATTCGTTGAACTTTATAATAAAGGGCTGATATATCGAGGGGAAAGAATCATAAACTGGTGTCCGAGATGCCTCACTGCACTCTCGGATGAACAGGTGGAAACAGAAAACAGGGCAGGAAGGCTTTATTATATAAAATATCCATTAAAGGATGGCATCGATTTCATCACCGTTGCCACCACCAGACCCGAAACAATGCTCGGTGATACAGCAGTCTGTGTCAATCCTGAAGATGATAGATACAAAAAGTTTGTGGGCAGAACAGCAATCCTACCAATTATGAATCGTGAAATTCCAGTGATTGCTGATGATTATGTTGACCCGGAGTTTGGAACCGGTGCTTTAAAAGTCACACCTGCACACGACCCGTTCGATTTTGAACTTTCAAAGAAACATAACCTTAAAATTATAAATATAATGAATCCTGATGGCACACTCAATGAAAATGCCGGTGAGTACAGAGGAATAGAAAGGTTTGAGGCGCGAAAGCGAATAGTTGAACATCTTGAGCGCTTAAAACTTCTGGAAAAAATAGAAAATTACACAGTACCGATGGGAATCTGTGAGCGGTGTGAGACACCGATTGAGCCGAGGTTGTCAGAACAGTGGTTTGTGAAGATGAAACCACTGGCTGAACCCGCACTCCGTGCAGTCCAGGAAGGTAGAATCAAAATCTATCCAAGGCGCTGGGTTAATTTGTATAATCACTGGCTTGAAAATGTAAAGGACTGGTGCATCTCAAGGCAACTCTGGTGGGGACATCGGATTCCGATATATTATTGTAAAGATTGTTATAACACAGAAGGCACAGAGATTAAAAGAAACGCAGAAACTGCAAAAGGTATTATTGTGTCAGAGACAAAACCAGAAAGATGTCCATACTGTGGTTCAGGAAAGATATATCAGGATGAAGATGTCCTTGATACCTGGTTTTCTTCCTGGCTCTGGCCATTTGCGACCCTGGGCTGGCCTGAAGAAAACGATGACTATAAACGTTTCTATCCCACCCAGACCCTTGTCACAGGCTGGGATATCATATATCTATGGGTTGCGAGAATGATAATGGCGGGTCTTGAATTTACAAAAAATATCCCTTTCAGCAATGTCGTATTCCACCCGATGATTCGCGATGAAAAGGGCAGAAAGATGTCAAAGAGTCTCGGCAATTCCCCTGAGCCCATGGATTTGATTGAAAAATATGGTGCAGATGCCCTCCGTTTCGGTCTCATGCTCATAACCCCCCGTGAACAGGATGTATTGTATAGCGAAAAATCGATCGATGTGGGCAGAAAATTCTGCAATAAACTCTGGAATGCGAGCCGGCTTATTTTTACAAACTTTCCCGGGATTCCTGAAAAACTTCCTGATGAACTTTCAGACTTTGACATCTGGATTTTGAATGAGTTCAACAATTTATTAGAAGATAGCGAACACTTTTTAAATAACTTCGAAGTGAACGCCCTGAGCAAGAGATTATATGACTTTTTCTGGCACACATTCTGTGACTGGTATCTTGAAATCATAAAGATTCCACCCTATAATAAAAAGAATGCATCGAAATTTTTGCTGAAACAATTACTGAAGATGCTCCACCCCTATATTCCATTCATCACTGAAGAATTATACCAGAAGTTCCATGATAAGCAAAAAAGCATCCTTCTTGATACATATCCTGCAAAAGTCGATGTCCCTGTGCCAGCTCCATATGTCGAAGAAACATTGAAACTGATTACTGAGATTCGAAATATCCGTGGTCTGTTCTCAATCCCTGCCAGTGAAAGTTTGAATATGGTCGTCAATACCGATGAAGAGAGGAAAAAATTTATAGAATTTAACACACCACTCTTTAATAGACTGGCAAAGATAAACACCATAGTATTTGGCACCAAACCGAAAACATCTTCAGCGACGATTGTTCTGCCGAAAATCGTAAGCCATCTCATACTCCAGGGCATAGATACAAAGAAAGAAAAGAAACGGCTGGAAGAAGAGATTTTATTCCTTACCCGGCGGATCGATGAAATCAAAAATCGCCTGAATAATCCCATGTATGTTGACCAGGTCAAACCTGAAATCCGCGAAAAAGAAGAAAAAAGGCTTGAAGAATCCCTTGCCCGTCTTTCATTCATAAAACAGGCGATAGAGAATCTATGAAATACATACCATGGATATTGCTCATAATATTTATCATCGCTGGCTATGTATTCTACAAAACTGAATATCTTCCGTTAAAAAACAGCACTGACAAATTGAAAGACGAAATAAAGATGTGGGAAGAAACAATCAAGAGTGAAAAGGGAATCAGGGGTGATTTTGAAAGATTGCCCGTGGAGAAATTTTTCCAGGATGATAAACTTACCCCCTATGGTGAAGTGGAAATAATGCGCAGGTTTGACCGGCAATACCAGGGTGTCGAAATATATATCTCAGCACCACGGGCCCTGAAAAGGCTTGCTGATTTATTGAGATTTCTGGATGAGCAGAGACTCGATTACAGGTCTATGTATTTTACCGCAGTTATCGATTCGATAGAGAGATTTGATTATAAATATACAAAATGATCAGGTTAAGTCATTTATCAAACCTAATTCTATTGGGAATTTTGGTAGCCTTTTTGATAAACCCCTGCCGGGCAGAAAAAAAGTCTGCGGGTAAGGCGATGCTTTTTTGCCTTTTGCCCGGTGGTGGACAATTTTATACAGAAAGATATATACCAGGTGTCATTATCGGGGCTGGTGAGATAACACTCGGCTATCTTGCATATAAAAATCATTCAGAAAAAAAATATGCCGAGAGGAACTCATTTCTCTGGTGGGAACTTTTTTTATTTGGTTATTCGCTTGCCGATGCCTATGTTGGAGCAAAAATGTATAACTTTGATGTTGAATGCAATATCGATAAGGTCAGCCTTTTATACAGAATAAAATTTTAATGGCGGGGATTCTGTCTTACCTTCTCTATTGCCTTTAATAATTCAACCAGAACCTGTGCCTGTAACTGGTCTTTGCTGAGATTGAACATCGTCATTATATGACCGATATCACTTGAAACATACATTGCCGGCAAATTGTTTAGAGTCAGAGTCATAATATCCTGATAGCAATTCGGACATTTACAGATTGTTGTATCACGTTTATAAAGAGAATCAAGTTCTTCACGAACGATTTTTTCTATATAATTTTCCGGTTTTATCTCCATCAAGCCCCCTTAAAATTCAATAATCCATTCTTCAGATTTTTTCACTTTTTAAAATCTTTTATCATCCTCAAAAATTCCTGTTCGTCTATAATCTTGACCCCGAGTTTTTTTGCCTTTTCATATTTAGAGCCGGGCTGGGAACCGACCACAACATAATCTGTATTTTTTGATACAGAACTCGAAGGATGGCCACCGAGTTTGCGCACCAGTGCCTGTGCCTCTTCCCTGGTCATTGAAGATAGTTCACCGGTAAAAACAAAGGTTTTGTTTTTTAAAGGACCTTCAGCAACAATTTTTTCAGTCTCAAATTTCAATCCTGCTTTTTTCAAATTTTCAATTAGTCTCCTGTTTTTGGGGCTCTTGAAATAGTTGATTATTCCTTCAGCCACAACTTCACCTATGCCCTGAATCGCGGTGAGCTGTTCTAAACTTGCATTCATCAGTTTATCAATATTCTTGAATTCGTTAACGAGCAGATTTGAAGCATTTATTCCTACATTGGGAATGCCAAGTGCATAAAGGACATTTACAAAATCCCTTTCTTTGCTCTTTTCTATTGCATTTATGAGATTCTGTGCAGACTTTTCACCCATCCGTTCTAATTCGGAGATTGTCTTTACATCGAGTTTATAAATATCATCAAAACTCCTGACAATGCCCAGATCAACGAGTTTATTCACCAGCACTGAACCGAGACCTTCAATATCCATAGCCTGTCTTGAGGCAAAATGTAATATCGCTGCCTTGATCTGTGCAGGACAGGAAGAATTGACACACCTCCAGTCTGCCTCACCTTCAAGGCGGTATATCTTTTCACCACAGACCGGACATTTATCAGGAAATCTAAATACCTTTTCTTTACCCGTTCTGCGGTCTTTAACCACACCCACAACCTTCGGTATGACCTCACCACCTTTTTCAATTATCACATAATCACCAATCCTGATATCTTTTCTACGTATTTCATCTTCATTATGCAGGGTTGCGCGCGATATGGTCGTACCTGATAGGGGAACAGGTTCAAGAATTGCAACCGGTGTAACCCTGCCCGTCCTTCCTACCTGGAGCTGAATATCTTTCAATTTTGTTATCGCCTGGCGTGCTGGATATTTATAAGCAATTGCCCAGCGTGGGCTCTTTATCGTATAGCCGAGGATTTCCCGGTCTTCAAAGTTGTCAACTTTTATCACAAGTCCATCGACTTCATATTCCAGTTCATCCCGCTTATTCTCCCATTTTTTCATATACTTTATTACTTCGTTGATATCATTACAAAGCTCAATGTGGGGGATGATTTTAAATCCTGCTTCTTTAAGACTATTCAATGTCTCAAAATGGGATTTATGATGTGGACCGGGTTGGGCAGGAATCGTATGGATAAAGATGTCGAGATTCCTCTTTGCAACTTCTTTCGGATCAAGGAGTTTCAGGGTGCCAGCCGCAGCATTGCGCGGATTGGCAAAGATCGGCTCTCCTTTTTCTTCCCTTTCTTTATTTATTTTCTCAAAATTCTTCTTTGAAAGATAGACTTCTCCACGCACCTCGATATTCTTTAATTCTTTATCATCGGTCAGAAGTTCCAGGGGGACTGACTTGATTGTCTTTAAATTCTGGGTTATATCATCACCATGGATACCATCGCCCCGGGTTGCTCCGAGAACAAACTTACCATCTTTGTAATGCAATGCCACAGCCACACCATCTACCTTAAGCGTCACCTCATACTTAACCGGCCTGCCAAGTCCTTTCTTTACCCTTCTATCAAATTCAAGCAGTTCTTCTTCAGAATATGTATTATCAAGGCTGAGCATCTTTATTTTGTGCTCTACAGTCTTGAATTCCTTTAAGGGCTCACCACCCACCCTCTGGGTTGGAGAATCAGGGGTTATGAGCTCGGGAAATCTTTTTTCCAGTTCTACCAGTCTTTTGTATAACTGATCATATTCATAGTCAGAGATGACGGGCTGATTTAAGACATAATAACGATAATTATGATAATTTATTTCTTTGCGAAGTTTTTCAATCTCTTTTTTCGCCTCTTCAAACTTCATTAAAAAATTATATAGATTTTTTAAAAGGTGTCAATCCTCAACACTTTCAGGTAAAATGAATAACTCTTCAGGGGCTAACATACCCCTTCCTTCAATCAAATCAACGAATATTTGAATTTCTTTCTTTAATGCTGGATAATCTGATTTCAGGTATCTGCGTACAATTCCTGTAAGATGCTTTTTGTATTCTGTTGTCTTTTCCTTGCTCTCCATTTTTTCATAAATCTTTCTCATTGTCTTCAATAACAGGGAAATGTGCGATTCAGACTTTGCTTTTTTCAATTCTTCTTCCAGTCTATCGAGTGCATGCCTGCCCAGTGGCACCATTCCTTCCATTGCTGCAATCTTCACTACATAAGAAGAGTCGTATAATAATTTGATTAAAATCGGTATGCCTGTGGTATCTTTGATATTCTGAAGTGCCTCTGCCACCCGTAAACGCATCCGTTCTTTTTTATGATGAATGTATTTATAAAATTCAGCAATGGCGAGTGTGTCCTTCAATTTTCCGAGTGAGTATATCAAAACACCGGCAAGTTTATCTTCAGGCTTCCTTTTCAGCATAGACCTTAAAGTATCCTTTGCCTTTGTATATTCGAGTTGACCGAATAGGTAGATACAATTACGCACAATAGTATCATTCTCATTATGTAAACCCTTATAAAGATAATAAGCAGCAGTATCCCTGAATGCCTTGAAGATTTCCTCTATCGCCCGCAACTTCAATCCATCGAATGTCCGCATTTCATTTTTGAAGATATATTCAACTGCCCGCTCTTTAAATTCTTTTATCAGAATCCTCCTGCCGGTTTTTGCCTTCGGAATATCAGCCCTGACTTCCCATAATGAACCATAATAGAACAATCTTGCCATCTTTGCAGAATCACTTTTCATTGTATCAATTTCAGGAAAGGTGGTGATGGTATCCTCCCAGGGTTCTATTTTTGGTTCTACTGCTTCAAGGTCCATTCCAAGGGCATATGTGCCTGATGTCCAGATATGATTATTTTTGCCTTTATCTTTCTCTGCATATCTATCTTCACCCTGCAAATCAACGAATATTCCAATACCGCCCGTTCCTCTTGCCCAGTTTGCACCACCCTGACTCATCTTTTCACGGGAACAATAGTCATCATTACCCCTGGTATCAATAAAAATACCTACAGAATTTGTAAGCCCTATCCCCTGTCCGCCTGAGGCATAATAGACATCGTCTCCGTCTTTATCGAGCAAAAAACCCACTGCAACATCATGCCCTTCACCCTGTGCAGGACCGAATCTACTGAAATAATGGTCATCACCTTCCAGGTCTACAAGCCCGCCCACGGATAGATGGATCCCTGCACCCTGGGAATATTGTGCTGCAGAGTATAAATCATTTCCCTGTTCATCAAGGAGCATACCGAGGGCAAACCAGTAGGACGTTGCCTGTCCATAGACCTCAGAAATGTATTTATCGTTTCCGTTCTGGTCATACAAAAATCCAATTCCACCGGATGCCACATCACGCCAGCCAAAACCAAAACCCTGGGCAAAAGAACGATACTGGTCAGGTGTTAAAGGCATATGGATATACTTTCCACCAGCATAATAAAGGTCATCACCGTCTTTATCGTATAGCAATCCATACCCCCAGACCTGTCTCTTATACACATCT
>JAOAFX010000003.1 GCA_026416055.1 Caldifarciminota bacterium | reverse complement strand
GAGATGTGTATAAGAGACAGCTGCAAAATTGAATAAAGAACATGGTGGTGGCTCTCTGACTGCTTTGCCAATAATTGAAACCCAGGCTGGCGATATTACATCCTATATTCCAACTAATGTTATCTCCATCACGGATGGACAGATATACCTTGAACCTGAATTATTCTATCAGGGCATAAGGCCGGCAATCAATGTTGGTCTTTCCGTATCAAGGGTCGGTTCGAGTGCCCAGATAAAGGCGATGAAAAAGGTTGCAGG
This sequence comes from Caldifarciminota bacterium, assembly GCA_026416055.1. GTDB lineage: Bacteria > Hydrothermota > Tepidihabitantia > SM23-42 > JAOAFX01 > JAOAFX01. Next base: position 69,102 of record JAOAFX010000003.1, on the reverse strand, counting down.
CAAGCTTCGTCTTGACCTTGCTCAGTATCGGGAGATGGCGGCTTTCGCCGAATTTGCCAGCGACCTTGACGAAGCAACAAGGAAACAATTGACCCGGGGCAAGGTGATGACCGAGATTCTAAAGCAGGGGCAATATATGCCCATGCCGGTTGAGAAACAGGTTATTATAATTTATGCAGGTATTTCAGGAATGCTCGATGATATCCCTGTTGAACAGATAAAGCGCTTTGAAGATGAGTTTTTAAGATATATCGAGACTTCACATCCCGAAATCGGAAAAAAGATAAAAGAGACAAAAGACCTTGATGAGGATACGGAAAAGAGATTGAGCCAGGTGATTCTGGAATTTAAAAAACTTTTTTCAAAATAATGAGCAAAAAGTATAAAGACACCTGAATTCATGTAGAACATGGCATCGGTCCGGGAAATAAAAAGGCACATCAAATCTGTAAGCAATATCAAAAAGATAACCAAAACGATGCAGATGGTAGCTGGAGCAAAGATGCAGAAAACACTATCGGCACTGCTTGCCTCACGACCCTATGCTCAGCTTGCATGGAATCTTCTGTTAAATCTTGCTCCTAAAACAGAACGTGAACTCCATCCGTTATTACAGATAAGGGGAATAAGAAATTCGCTGCTGGTAGTGATAACCTCTGACCGCGGATTATGTGGTGCATTCAATATGAATGTAATCGGTGAGGCATTGAGACAGATTAAAGATAAAGAAACCCATTTCCTTATTACGGTTGGAAAAAAGGGCAGGGATTTTTTTATCCGGCGGGGTTATAAGGTAATCGCAGAATTTACAGGACTCGGTGCGCCAGCTCCGTTTATCAGTATTACACCAATTTCCCAGATCATTATTGACGAATTTATTAAGGGTAATGTTGATGAGGTAAAACTTGTATACAGTGATTATGTTTCAAATGTTATTCAGCGTCCGACAACTATACAGCTTTTACCATTCCAGCAGGAACAACCTGAAGAGCCTTTCCTCGCCCAGTTTATCTATGAACCATCACCATCCGAAGTGATTGAAAACCTGCTGGTTCGGATAATTGAATATAAGATATACGCCGCAATTCTGGAATCACAGGCTTCGGAATTTTCTGCGCGGATGATGGCGATGAAAAACGCTACCGAAAATGCGGAAAATTTGATTCAGAGCCTTATTCTCTCTTATAACAAGGCACGACAGGAGGGAATTACAAAAGAATTGACTGAACTTTCTACAACCAAAGCCGTGATTGAAAGCCTTAAAAAGTAGAAAAGAGAAGAGGTTAAAAAGATATGAATAACAGGAGGTTTAAAAGACATGAATAAAGGAAGAGTTTTACAGGTGATGGGACCGGTCATAGATGTTGAGTTTAATGAAAAATTGCCAGAAATTTATGGGGCTTTAAAATTATCTTTAAAAAGCGGTGACCTCATCCTTGAAGTTCAACAACATCTTGGTTATAATGTAGTAAGGACTATCGCGATGGGTCCTACTGAGGGTGTAGCACGGGGTATGGAAGTGATTGACCTCGGTGAACCGATAACAGTCCCGGTTGGTCCGGAAACCCTCGGTAGATTATTTAATGTTCTTGGTGAACCAATAGATGGTAAGGGACCAGTTAATGGAAAGATGCGCAGGCCTATACATTGTAAGCCACCGGCATTTAGAGAACAATCTACAAAAGTGGAAATACTTGAGACAGGCATAAAGGTGATCGATTTAATCGCGCCAATTATGAAGGGAGGAAAGGTAGGATTGTTTGGTGGTGCCGGTGTTGGTAAGACGGTAGTGGTTATGGAACTGATAAGAAATATCGCTATAGAGCATGGTGGTGTTTCGGTTTTTGCCGGAATTGGCGAACGGACAAGGGAAGGTAATGACCTCTACCTTGAGATGACCCGTTCAGGCGTGATAAATAAAACCGTGCTCGTCTTTGGACAGATGAATGAACCACCAGGGGTACGGGCAAGGGTTGGATTGACCGCATTATCAATGGCTGAATATTTCCGTGATGTGGAACATAAAGATGTTTTATTATTCATCGATAACATCTATCGTTTTACAATGGCTGGTTCTGAGGTTTCAGCATTGCTTGGCAGAATCCCTTCCGCAGTCGGTTATCAGCCTACACTCGCTACTGAGATGGGTGAATTGCAGGAAAGAATTACCTCAACAAAACATGGCTCTATCACTTCGGTCCAGGCAGTCTATGTTCCAGCTGACGACCTTACTGATCCAGCGCCAGCAACGACCTTTGGCCATCTTGATTCCACAATTGTATTGTCAAGACCGATTGCTGAACTCGGGATATATCCAGCAGTAGATCCACTCGATTCCACCTCCACCATTCTCGATCCGAGATTTGTTGGTGAAGAACACTATAATGTGGCACGGGGTGTTCAGAAGGTTTTACAGAGATACAAAGACCTGCAGGATGTGATTGCAATCCTGGGTTTTGAAGAACTGTCAGAAGAGGATAAATTAACCGTGACGAGGGCAAGAAAGATTCAAAAATTTCTATCCCAGCCTTTCTTTGTAGCAGAGACATTCACCGGCAGACCAGGGCAGTATGTACCACTGAAAGAGACAATAAGGGCATTCAAGGCAATCCTTGAAGGTGCCTGTGATGATATCCCTGAGCAGAGTCTTTATATGTGCGGTGGATTGAATATATAAAAAGATGAAATTCCGCCTGGAAATTGTAACACCCGAGCGACTTGTTTATTCAGAGAATGTAGATGTGTTGACTGTGCCCACGGTTCAGGGCGAAATCAGTATTCTCGCCCGGCATGTCCCTCTGGTCTCGATAATCACCCCTGGTGAAATAAGAATCAAAAAGGATGATGAGATAGAATACATGGCAATAACCGGTGGTTTTGTTCAGGTCCTGCCACATAAAGTTATAATCCTTGCTGATGCTGCTGAACGGGCTGAAGAGATTGATATAGAAAGGGCGATGAGGGCACGGGAGCGGGCACAGAAGTTGATGGAAGAAAAGAGAGGGGATAAAATAACCCACGCTGAAGCAATGGCTGCATTCCAGCGTGCCCTTGTACGGATTAAGGTCGGCCAGCGCAAAAGAAAACAAAAATAATTTTATTTAATCCAGTTCATCCTGCGATATTCTTTGTAAATGAGTTCCATAACCCTCTTCGGATGGGGAAATTCTCTTACCCAGTTTAATCCTTCAATCCTTTTTTTATGACGTAAATCAGGATTGGTAAGCAGCTCATATAACACATCTTTTAAAGTTTTTCTATTTGCATTGACGAATGGATGGTCTGGTAAGAGGTATTCATACTCCTCTGGAATCTCGGTGATTGTCGGAATTCCCAGGGCGAGGAATTCAAGTCCACTCCGACCGTATGCAGTCCCGGCATAATTACCAATCTGGTCGATGCCGATATCACAGGTTGCCTTCAATTCCATACATTTTTTATGAGGAACACCTTCAATCAGAAGAAATTCAAATTTGATCTTCTTTTTAAGTTCCTCGATAATCGTGATTATTTCGTGGGTACCCTTGGCAGCCCGGCGTGTTGGTGAATGTCCAACCCTCAAAATTTTATTCTCTCTAAGTCGTGGTTTTATTTTTTCTGCCTCAAAGGGAATTGGTACGAATATCAGCTCGGGATCGATTTTAATGTGATCGACCTCGGAAGTGAATTTCAATTGGGCATATTCTTTTAAATAAGGATTCATTCCCCATCTTCTCAGGTCACTGCCAAAGAAATGGGCGACAATCTTTTTCTTATCTAATTTTTTTAATATCCTGTTGCCATAAATAAAAGGAACACCACCATCAAAATGGTAAATGTCAAATGAATCGAAATCATACTTGCGCCAGAATTTATGGAGCCGGTATAACCACAGAATATCACGCGATTTAAAAAAAAGTCTTTCCATAAATTTTTCGCCTTTGATTTTGAATTTCAACTCTTCAGGAGGCACATTTACATCGGTTCTTTTAAAAATACGGCGTAAAAAATTTATGGATTTGGAATTCAGAAAGGGATAATTGAGCAGGATTCCATCTGGAAAACCCAGTCTGGAATGGGTCATCGTCACAAGAATTCCTTCATCACCAAAAAATTTATGGGAACGGCTCAATAAACCTGCGACATCCTGAAAATTTTCGAAAGTCAAATGGAGTATCTTCACCTTAATTTTTTAAATTTAAGACGCAGGAATTGTTGTAATTTTTTAAGTTTATCAGGCTGGGTGAGTTTGGTGATACTGGATTTGAGATTTTCCCAGCCACTAATTTTTTCTGAATATATCCTGAGGGCGATCGACTCCAGCTCATCATAACCCAGCTGTGGCTGGATTAAAATCGGAATGCTGCGGGGTTGCATTATTGTTTCATTCCTCGGTTCATCATATGGTTCCGTCCATTTAAAGTCAGCGGGTAATAAATTGTTTTTTATCGCGTATTCCTCAAGATAGGTTCCAGGGTAGATTCTTATACCGATAGTATATTCAACACGGCTCATCAAATCTCTGTTTCTTTCAATAAATTCAAATGTCTTTTCAACGTCGGCCATTGTTTCACTTATATGCCCGAAAGAGAAGAAGGCTTTCACTTTTATCCCGGATTCGGCACAAAGCTGGAGCAAATGCTCTGCCTGTTCTACTGTAATTCCTTTGCGCATCAGATCGAGAACTTTCTGGCTACCGGATTCGATCCCGATGTTGACAAGATAACAGCCAGCCTGTTTCATCTTTTCCAGCAGTTGTTCATCTACTGTGCCTGGGCAAACCTCACACTCCCATGGAAGTTTTAAATTTCTATTGATAATTTCATCGCACAGATTTTCAATGTGTTCACGGTCCAGAGACAGCACTGAATCCACAAATTTTATCGCTTCAAAATGATAGATCTTTAAAAGTTTTTCAACTTCATCTACCACATGCCTGGGAGATCGAACTGTAAGAAGATTGTTATACATTTTGCCGGTGAGACAGAAATTACAACGGTGTAAACAACCGCGCGATGAGCTGATTGAAATACCCCTTTTTTTAATAAAGTCCATTTTTATTTCATAACGTTTCATATTCAAAAGATGGTAAGAAGGAGGAGGCAGAGAATCGAGGTGTAAACGGAGAGCCGGAGGGTTCTGGACTGGATTATTATCCATTCTGAAACTTAATCCTCGGATTTTTTCAAAATCCAGATCCGTACCGAAAGCCTTAATTAATTCATAAAATACATTCTCCCCCTCACCCCTTATTACAAAATCGATTTCCGGGATATCCTGAAGCACTTGCAAAGCGGTAAAGGTCGCGTACGGACCGAGCAAAACAACTATGAGATCCTTGTTGACTGATTTGGCAATCCGTGCCAGCCGGAATGACTCAAACCGATTTAAAGGTGTTCCCCAGATGCCGAGAAATTTAGGCTGGTATGAAGATAACCAGTGCTCCAGTCCTTTTTTTTCTACATTGAAGTCCACTATCTTGACCGATATACCTTTCTCTTCGAGGAACGCAGCAATTGAGGCAATCTCCAGTGGTGGTAATTTTTCTGAAATTTCTTTTTCTTCAGGATTTATTAAAAGAACTTCATTCATCACTGCTTTTTTCTACTATCTGTCTTAATCCTTCTTTGAAAGGTGTCTCTTTAAATCCGAGTTCTTCTATTGCCTTCTTACAATTACCACAGAGTATCGTTTTACCCGTTTTTTTGCTTTTTGCATTTTTTCCTGAAGCCGATTCAATTTCCCTGATTAAATCTAGAGTTTGTACCGGGGAACCGCAAATATTATATACATTATTACCAGGCTGATCGCGCAATTTTATTAGAGGTCCTATGATATCATCAATGAGCGTTGGACAGACAACACCGTAATCGGTTTCGATTACTCCTGTATTTTTGAGAGATTCGAAAAGATTGTAGAGATAGCCCTGTTGAAGATTTTTTCCGTAAGGAAAGAAAAGTCGTAGAATTTTCAATTCAAAATTCCGGCTGTAGTACCGGGAAAGGGTTTCGGCGTGAAATTTAGTTGTTGCATAAAAACTGCGTGGGTTATATGGAGCATTTTCATTTATCTCCTCACCGTGCCCATAAACTTCTCCTGAAGAAAGAAGGATAAACTTATTCACCCCTACCTTCTTTGCCCATTCCAGAAGCAAAAGTGTTGTGGTAACGTTTGACATAAAAATTTTAGGAAAAGGACCAGTATATGCTTCATAGATGTGAAAGATGTTTTTTACTTTTCTTGGTAATCCTTTTTCAATGTTCAATTCCTGGTCAAATTTAACAAATCCATATTTTAGATTTATCTTTCCGAGGAAAGACATCGGCACTTCTTTAGGACTGGGAAAGACTGTGTACACGGTCTCTCCGAGTTTTATCAGTTCGTTCGCTAACAATTCACCGATTCCTGTATGACTGGTTACAAGGTTGTCAATTTCCATAATCTATTATATAAGAAATTTTCATTAAGTCAACAATTTTTATTGCCGGGTTTTAGCAATCTATACAATTCCCCTGCGACCTTTTGAATCAATTTCTTTTTGTTGCGTGAGACAAAAACAGGAATCAGTTTTTGACCATAGTACAGATTGACTAAATTGTATTCATTTATTTTCAAAAAGTGACGGAATATATGATAATCAAGAAAGTCGGGATAATAAAAGAATACCTGGGGAATCCGCAAAAGTGCGGTCTCAAAAGAAGCAGTTCCTGAACATGTGATAATAACCCGACATTTACACATTTCCTGATATCGGTCAAGTGATACAATTTTAATTTTATTCAAGGATTCTTTTAATACTAATTTTTCAAATTGGTTGAATTGGATTTCAGGATGCAGAATAAAAGTAAAATTAAAATCCGGTAATTCTTTTATTATTCCATTTATTATTTTTAAATTCCTTTTCAGATCAGGGATTCTTGAACCAGGCATCACTCCTATTTGGTTTGATATAATCTGCCTTCTGTATCCTTTTAATAGTCCAAACAGAGGATTTTGCCAGTATATCACTTTGAGATTTAATGATTTGTAAAACTGATATTCAAAAGGAAAGACTGATATATTAAGATCTACCCATTTTTTTATAAAGTATTTTCTGAAAGAACCCCATGCCCAGATCTGCGGTGGTAAAAGATATATGGTTTTGATACCGAGTTTTTTTGCATAACGGCAGAGTAGCAGATTCACTCCCGGATATGCTACAGCAATAAAAAATGCTGGTTTTATTTTAAAAATGGAGCGGGCGATTTTTCTGTACATCAAAAAATTTTTCATAAAAGTGCCTATGCCTGCAGTGAATCCAAGGGTCTTTAAATTTTTGTATTCATGAATTATTTTTACTTTTGTGCTCTTTAAATTATCGCCGCCCACTCCGTATATTTTTCTGTATTTTGTTAATTGGTCTTTTACAAAAAGGGCAGCATAAAGGTCACCGGATGGTTCACAGGCACAGATAAAAACTTTTTTCTTAGATTCGAAAAGAAAGTTGTCTATTAATGCAATCGTTCCAATCTTTTCAGAGCCTCTTCCGGAGTGATTCTACCTTTTTCTAAGTCTTCAATGATTTTTTTTCGAGAGTATCTGGGTAACAAAATAAGGTTTAAAAATCCGAAAAATATCAGAATTACTGGCCAGTCCCGCCCTGGTAAAACCACACCTAAATTACCCAGCCAGAAAAAAAGAGCGAGGAATATAATAAAAATTGCGAATTTCATTTTTTCAAAACTTCTTTCAACCTTGGTGGAATCAACTCGGGATTAATGTTTAATTGACTCAACTCCCGGATAAAAATATCTTCCTTTGTGGCGTTAGAAAGATTTTCGTTTATTATGAAGAAAGATTTTTGCTTGAGCCGGCAATATCCACCACGGCCAAAGAAGCGGTCATACTTGACAATGATTGAGAGTTTTCGACAGAGGTCCTCAAGCATCTCCAGAAGCGCAGTTTTCTTCATTTTTTTCCTCCGAATAATTTCGAAAAGAAGTTTTCTTTCTTGGGCTGGAGCCTTTCAATGGCCTTACGGGCAGTTGCATTATTGCTATCCCAGTTCAACGCTTCATTATAGTATTTCAAAGCCTGTTCTCTGTTGCCAGTAAATTCATAGGCAAGCCCAAGATTTACATATACCACAGGATTGAACATCAATCGTTTCGCGGCTTCCTGAAGTTTTTCAAAACCTTCTTTTTGATACTGACGGGTATATACAAGGGCGAGACCAAGATAAGAAAGGTATATGGGTTGAGGATCATAACGACAGGCGATACGTAGTAGATTCACCGCACGCCAGGGGTCTTTGCTCTTTAAAAACTCAATAGCCCTTGTGAATGCATTTTTGGCCTGAGTCGCCTGAATATCCTCGTGGGGTTTGGCACCTTTCTCAAGAGATTTGTCATACTCGGCGCGCAATTTCTCATCTGAGAGAACACGATAGGCAGCAGTAATTTTGGCAAACTGTTCATTTGCCTTCTGTTTTTCGCCCGGGTCAGTAAATCGATCAGGATGATACTGTTTTGCAAGTTTCATATAGGCATTTTTTATCTCATTTGCAGTCGCCGTTGCACTTACCCCGAGAATACTATAATAGTTTTCCATACTAACCCGCAATAATTATATTAATTTTTTTTTATATGTCAATAGTTTTAAAATGAATTTGTTGACAAATCCATGATTTACAATATAATTCATTGTGGCTGAACCCAATCATGTGGCGATCATAATGGATGGTAATGGACGCTGGGCAAGGAAAAGAGGTTTACCCAGGGTCATTGGCCATAGAGAAGGAGTAGAATCAGTAAGGATAATAGTAAAAACAGCACGTGAGATAGGCATAAAGTACCTCACCCTTTATACTTTTTCAACTGAAAACTGGAAAAGACCTGCAGAGGAAGTCCAGACATTGATGAACATGCTTGAAGAGATGCTTAAAAAAGAGACCCCGGAGCTAAACAAAAATAGAGTGAGAATAAATGCAATCGGAAGACTCGATGGACTGTACCCCAGTGCTCGAAAGGCACTTGAAGAAGCCCTGACACTGACGAAGAACAATGATGCGCTCATCCTGACACTCTGCCTTAATTATGGAGGACAGAGTGAAATTGTTGACGCTGTGAAAAAGATTGTTCTTGAGGATAGAAAAAAGATGCTGAATCTTGATGAACTGGACGAAAAGAATTTTGTCCGATACCTTTATGATCCGGAACTTCCTCCGCCCGATTTATTGATAAGAACCGGTGCTGAGCGGCGTGAAAGGATCTCCAACTTTTTATTATATCAAATTGCTTATGCCGAGATATATTTTACCAGAACCCTCTGGCCTGATTTTCGGAAAAAAGAATTCCTTAAAGCAATAGAAGATTTTAAAAATCGGGAGCGATTGTTTGGCGGCATTTAATGATATATTAAAACGGATAAAAACGGGTGCAATACTCGTTGCAGTAGTCATTGTCGTTTTATGGATTGATAATATCCTACTCCCTTTATTACTTTTATTTTTTATTACTTTTGCAACAAATGAGTATTTCCGGTTCTGGCATCGCAAGGATATCTATCCCCACACCCTCGCGGTCCTTTTTCCGGGATATACGATTCCCCTAATATTTTACTTTGAAATACCACCCCTGTTACCTGGTTTTGTTCTCTTTTTTTTTATCACCCTCTTATCTGTAATGCGATTTCCCGGCAGCAGGCGTAAACCGAATTTTCTCGCTGAAGTCAGTGCCAATTTTTTTGGTGTGTTTTATATTTCAGTACTCCCCTCAACAATAATTCTTTTAAGAAAATATGGTTTTTGTGTAAGTCTTCTGCCATTACTACTTACTTGGATATATGACACATTTGCCTATCTTGTTGGTACAATATGGGGAAGGCACAGGCTGGCAGAAAGATTGAGTCCTAAAAAATCTATTGAAGGAACGATTTTTGCATTCCTGCTTACATTTCCCTTTACCTTATGGTTCAATTCATTATGGGTAAAAAAATTTGATCTGATTGATAGCATATGGATAACTCTGGGAATTGGTATTCTGGGTACAGTGGGGGATCTGTTTGAGTCAGGGATGAAGCGTGAAGTGGGCTTAAAAGATGCATCGAATGTCTTTCCAGGTCATGGTGGTTTCCTGGACCGGCTCGACTCATTGATTTTTAATATTCCATTTTTCTATCTGTATTTTATAACCAATGGATAAGACACCACTTGCAGAAAGGATCAGACCTGAAGAATTTGATGAAGTTCTCGGGCAGGTCCATCTTCTTGGCCCAGATGGTCCAATAAGGAGGCAGATTGAACAGGGTCGATTGTTTTCCATGGTGTTATTTGGACCCCCTGGTAGTGGTAAGACAACGATTGCCCGGCTCTTGGCCAGAAAATTTTCTGCTGATTTTATTTCCTTTTCCGCAGCCACAAGCGGTATTGTGGAAATAAAAAAAATTATGGAAGACATTGAAAAAAAGAAAAGTTTGTTCAACAGAGATACGGTTATATTTATCGACGAAATACACAGGTTCAATAAAGCACAGCAGGATACTTTTTTACCCTATCTTGAAAAGGGCACGATCATCCTGATCGGTGCCACAACCGAAAATCCATCATTTGAATTGAATTCCAGCCTTTTATCAAGGGTAAAAGTCTATATGCTCAACCCCCTTTCTTTTGAAGATATCAAAAAGATTATCCATCGGGCTCTAACCTCGCCAAAGGGACTTGATAATAAATATGAAATCACTGAAGAGGCAGTTAATTTTATCGCCAATATCTCAGATGGTGATGCAAGGGTGGCATTAAATGCCATTGAATTGTGCGCCTTCTCGGCAAAGGAGGGTAAGATTGATTTAAAACTTGCAGAGGAGGTTGTCCAGAAAAAAGCACTACGGTATGACAAAGCAGGTGAAGAGCATTATAATCTAATCTCTGCATTACATAAATCACTGCGTGGTTCAGACCCTGATGCATCTTTGTACTGGCTGGCAAGGATGCTTGAAGCAGGTGAAGATCCTTTATACATTGCCCGGCGTCTTGTCCGTTTTGCAGTTGAAGATATCGGACTTGCTGATCCACAGGCACTTGTGATTGCAGTGGCGGCAAAAGATGCTGTAGAATTTATCGGTAGACCTGAAGGTGATTTAGCCCTTGCTGAATGTGTGGTCTATCTTGCCGAGGCAAAAAAGAGCAATGAACTTTATCTCGCCTATTCTGAGGCAAAAGATGACGCCTTGAAAACACTTGCCGAACCTGTTCCTATGCACATCAGGAATGCGCCGACTCCCTTAATGAAAAAACTCGGTTATGGGCAAGGGTATAAATATCCACATGACTATCCAGATGCAAAGGTTGAACAGGAATATATGCCAGAAAATTTAAAGGGCAGAAAATATTTAAAAAGAAAAAAATAAAAAGGGCTGGTTTCCCAGCCCTTTTTATTTATGGAAGTTTTTACTTTATTGTAACGTTATACAGTTCTAACTTTGTCTCCATAGTATAATTTGTATCCGATTCAGTCCTTATCATTTTCACCTGTCCAACATCTGGTGCCAACCATACATAGGAGGTTTCAGTGATTGATGTGCTTGAATAAATATCCATTGCCTTCCAGCAGTCATCATAGGTGCCAGCAGGAACTGTGACCGATTCTTTGCCTATAATTTTAATCGTTTCTGTGTAGAGTGAATCCTTATGAAAATTCCAGGTCTTACCTTCTTCAAGTGGGAGGACAAGAGCAGTGTCGGGTTCGGTATCGGCTTTATTGTCGTAAATGAATACATAATCATCGGTTTTCTCCCAGTAGGTGGTATCTCCACCGCCATTGGACATAATCGCTTCAAAGACCTTCTTTCCGTTGTTCAGCGTGGTTTCACCAGTGATTTCAATCTTCAAGGAGTCGGTGATCGTGAACGTTGTATCCGGTGTTGTAACTTTGGTCTGGCTCTGGTATTCCCAGACGTTGCCCACGCTAAGTGGCCAGTAGTCTTTTTCACCACCGCCACAGCCAATCAGAAAGAGTACAACCGGAACCAACACAAATAATTTTTTCATAAAACCTCCTTTCCCCATATTATAATCAAAATCTTAAAAAAGTCAACAGTTGAGATAAACGCTCAATGGCTTTAGTATTTTGAAAGTCTCCCTTGACGATAGGAAAAAATTGATTATAGTTAAGTATCACAGGAGTAAAAAATGGATCGATTACTTAATGATATTATAGATAATTTAAAATTGAAAAAAATAAGTTATGGTGATGTCCGCCTTGTTGAAGAAGAGACTGAAAGCATCTTAGTAAAAAACGGAATTATAGAAGCCCTTACCCATACATTTGATACAGGATTTGGTGTGCGGGTGCTTAAAGATAATGCATGGGGTTTTGCTTCATCAAATCTGTTAAAAAAAGCTGAAACAGATCGTATAGTGCGAAAAGCAATCCGCATTGCTGAGGCATCGGCAAAAATAAAAGGTGGGCCTGTAGTATTGAGTCCACTTGAGCCCCAAAAGGGTTCTTACAAGACTGATTTCAAACTCGACCCATTCAAGGTATCGCTCACTGAAAAGATAGACCTTCTGTTAAAATCTGACAGGTTACTCGGTAGTGATCCAAGGATAAAAAATAGAACATCCTTCATGTCATTCCGCCGGGTCAGAGTCCATTTTTACTCAACCGAAGGCTCAAAGATTTTCCAGGAGTTCATCTATGTAGGTGGAGGCATAAAGGCTTTTGCCATGGACAAAGGGGAGTTACAGATCCGCTCATATGATGACTATGGACAGTCCGGATACGAATTCATAAAGAATTTGAAACTGGTAGAGAATGCCGAGCGGGTGAGGGAAGAGGCGATAATGCTATTGAGCGCAAAACCCTGTCCTACTATGAAGACGACAATAATCCTTGATTCAAATCAGATGGTTCTACAGGTCCATGAATCATGTGGACATCCTACTGAACTCGATCGGGTTCTTGGTACAGAGGCATCCTATGCTGGTACTTCTTTCATGACGCCTGATAAATTAAACAACTTAAAATATGGCTCTGATATTGTGAATATCGTTGCCGATGCAACAATACCGGGTGGTCTTGGTACTTTTGGGTGGGATGATGAGGGTGTACCTGCTCAGAAAGTGTATCTGATAAAAAACGGGATATTTGTTGGTTACCAGAGTTCAAGGGAGACCGCGCCGGTTGTGAATGTTAAATCGAGTGGCAATATGCGTGCTGATGGCTGGAACAGGATTCCTCTGATTCGGATGACAAACATCAATCTTTTGCCCGGTGAGTGGAAACTTGAAGATATGATTGCTGACACTAAAGAAGGGATATTTATGACGACCAACAAATCCTGGTCAATCGATGATAAAAGATTGAACTTTCAATTTGGTTGTGAACTTGCCCGCAAGATAGAGAATGGAAAATTGACCGAGGTCTATAAAAACCCAACCTATGCCGATATTACACCCCAGTTCTGGAACAAATGTGATGCTATCGCTAATAAAGATTACTGGCATCTTTATGGTGTACCCAATTGCGGTAAAGGTGAGCCAGGTCAAACGATGTATGTGGGCCATGCCACGGCACCGGCGCGATTCCGGGATGTCCAGGTGGGTATCGCCAGATAAATTGCCTTACCTGAAAATCGAGAATGGCTAAATATACTATCTTAAGGTCTTCTGGACATGCTATAGGGTTTATCCTTTGCCTCTTTTGTACCAGTTGTGCCTATTTTAACACTTTTTATAACGCTCAGAATTATTTTAATCAGGGAATGAAATTGGCCAAAGATGATACACTCAAATATGATGTGGAACCTTTTGATAAGGCGATTGAAAAGTGTGCTGCCGTTATTTTGAAATATCCGGGTTCGAGGTATGCAGATGATGCCCTCTTTATGATGGGTGTTTCTTACTATTTTAAAGGTGATTATAATCGTGCACTTGAAAAATTGGAATTTTTCACGACCAATTTTCCCAATTCAAAAATGTATGACGATGGAATGTACTATACCGGTCTAACCTATTATAAACTGGGCGAAATGAGCAAGGCAATCATCGCCCTGAAGGAGGCGGCCAATTACCGGAGTCATCATAAGAAGGCACAGGTTATGCTATGCTATGCATACTATCGTGATGGTAATTACCGCGAGGTTATAAATATTGCGAGGAAGTTAAAGAGTGAAAGACTTACGCGCCGGGAACGTCTGATGATATTAAATATACTCAGTGAGTGTGAATATAAATTGAAAGAATATGAATCGGCATTGAAGACCCTTGTTGAAATCGAAGGAATAGAACAACCACCAGAACAGAGGAAACTGGTAAAACTGAAAATCGCCAGCATCTATCTGGAGATGGAAAAATATGAGGAGTGCAGAAATTTTTTGGAACATGAATCCGACCCGGAGTTCAGGTTGCTGCTTGCCGATTTATATGTCCGCACCAATGATATCAATACCGCAAAACAGATTTATGAAGAAGTAAAAAAAACTGAGTCACCGGAGTATGCAGCAAAAGCCTATTTAGAACTGGCGCGTATAGCTGAAAAAGAAGACAATCTTGATTTAGCGATTGCTTATTATGATTCTCTTATTCCTAAGGCAACCAGTGGGCTTCTCAATGAGGCGAAGAAAAAATCAGAAATTCTGAAAAAAATAAGAGAGCTGACCGGTAAAACGGACGAGCCGGATAAAGCCCAGTTTTCTTTAGGAGAGCTGTATTTCGTTGAAGTCAAGGATATGAAGAAAGCACTACACCATTATGAGAATGTATATAGAAATTATCCTAGGAGTAAACTTTCACCGAAGGCACTGTATGCAAGCTTCTGGATCAACAAAATGGTTCTTAAAGATGATAGTCTGGCAAAGATGCTTTTTGATGAGTTGCTCAAAAGATACCCTGATACTGAATATGTGAAGAGTGCCCAGAACCTTATGAGTGGAAAATGATGTGGCATCTGGTTAAGATTATAAATAAAGAATGGCTGAGCAGGGACATTTTTAGCATGGAATTCACTCTACACGGTTTGAAACCAGCACCTGGCCAGTTTTTCCAGATCCGTATAAATGAATCCTACGATCCACTGTTGAGCAGACCGATCAGTATTGCTGACTATGAAAAAGGCAGATTGCTGATGATAGTAAAGATTGTGGGCAGAGGGACTGAAATTTTAAGCAAAAAGAAAACTGGTGATGAAGTACTAATTTTCGGACCCCTGGGCAAAAAATTAAAGATAAAAAATAAAAAAAGTTTGATAATTGCGGGTGGTATCGGTGTTGCACCTTTATACTTTCTTGCAAAGAGTTTAAAAAAAGCACGGATCGATTTTACATTCGTCTATGGGGCACGAACGCCATCAGAACTCGTTCTGAAAGATGAGATAAAAAAATTGTCCTCCAGAGCAGTGTTCATAACTGAAACCGGAAGCAATAAAGCCGGAACTGCACTTTCTGTATTGAATGAGTTAAACCTGGCTGAGTATGGAGCCGGCTATGCCTGTGGTCCCCGGGCGATGCTTGTAGAATTGAAAAAAATGAATCTGCAATTTCCGGTATATGCATTCTGCGAAGACTTTCTGGGTTGTGGCTGTGGCCTATGCCTTGGTTGTGCAATAAAATACAAGGGTTCTTACAAAAGGATATGTGAAGATGGACCGGTATTTGAACTTAAAGGATTAGAATTCAATGATTGAGATATTTAACATTGAATTTCAAAATCCGGTCTTCATTGCATCGGGTGTATTTGGATTCGGGCTGAAATACAAAAATGTAACAAGGAGTGTAGGTGCCCTATTCACCAAGGGAATTACCCTCTTGCCCCGGATGGGCAATCCACCACCCAGAATTTATGAAACTCCTTGTGGTATTATCAATTCAGTTGGGCTGGAAAATCCGGGTGTGAAGGAGTTTTGCAGGTCGATCCTTCCAAGGATAAAAAAGATCAACAGCCGGATATTTGTTAATGTTGCAGGATTCACAGTGGAAGAGTATGCTCAAATTGTTGAAGAGATTGGAGACAGGGTTACAGGATTTGAGTTAAATATTTCATGCCCGAATGTAAAGGAGGGAGGTGTTTTATTCGGGCAGAATCCTAAAATGGCAGCGGAGATCGTGCGGGTGGTGCGAAAGAGAACAAGATGCCCGATAATTGTAAAACTTACTGCTAATTTTTGCGATCCATTGAAAGTTGGCAGGGCATGTATCGATGCAGGTGCTGACGGCCTTTCTTTGATCAATACTCTTTATGGACTGGTTTTTGACATCAAGGCAAAAAAGCCCTTGATCACCGGAGGTCTATCCGGCCCGGCAATCAGACCATTTGCATTGTATTGTGTCCATCGCTTAAGGGAATTGAAGGTACCCGTAATCGGTATCGGCGGCATTATGACCGGCAGGGATGCATATGAGTTTCTCCTTGCCGGTGCTAAGGCAGTGGCGATTGGAACTGCGGTTCTGCGTGATCCGTATGCACCTTTGAGGATTATCGAGGAACTCGATACCCTGTTGAAGGGCGGTAAGTAATCGTTTAAAGGGGGACTCATGAAAGAGAAATTGATCGTGGCACTCGATGTAAACGATCTGAATAAGATTAAATTGCTCGTAGATAAATTGCAGAGCGTAGTAAAATATTTTAAAGTAGGTGCAATCCCTTTCACCTATTTCGGTCCAGAACTGGTGAGATTTTTAAAAGACCGTGGTTTGAAGGTGATGCTGGATTTAAAATACCATGATATCCCCAATACTGTTGCCCGTGCCTGTGAAGGGGCAATGGAACTCGGTGTAGATATGCTCACGATGCATATCAGCGGCGGTTTTACAATGATGGAGGAAGCTGTAAAGGCTGTCTCACTCGTCTCTGATATTAAAAATATTTCCCGACCCCGCCTCCTGGGGATAACTGTTCTGACCAGCATTGATGAGGCATACTTTAAAGATTTATTTGGTGATGTAAAAAGAACGATTGAAGAGCAGGTTATATTCCTTGCCCGCCTTGCACAGAGTGCAGGTCTGGATGGGGTCGTTGCTTCACCGCAAGAGATAACAAGGATAAGGGAGAATTGCGGTCAGGATTTCCTCATCATAACACCGGGAATACGGTCGGAAGGTGAAATGGTAGATGATCAGGCGCGGACGATGACTGCAGGTCAGGCGATTAGGGCAGGCGCAGATTATATAGTCGTTGGAAGACCGATTGTGGCAGCCCGAGACCCGCTTCAGGCGGCAAAACAGATAATTAAGGAGATGGAAAATGCAGGTTGAAGAAATTTTAAGAAGATACAGAGTTTTGATAGAAGGACATTTTGTATTGAACTCTGGTTTGCATAGCCAGTACTATTTTGAAAAATTCAGGATTCTCGAAAACCCTGAAGTTACAAGTCAGTTATGTGCAATGATTGCTAAAGAATTTGGAGAAAAAAACATTGAATGGGTAATAGGACCGACGACCGGCGGTATCATAATCGCCTTTGAGACCGCACGCCAGTTGAATTGCAATGCAGGTTTTGCTGAGGAACGTGAAGGTAAGAGAATTGTGGCACGGGGATTTAATATCGCCCATAAGAATGTTTTAATCGTTGATGATGTCCTGACTACAGGTAAATCACTGGGTGAGACGATAGAAGCAGTAAAAGAAAAAGATGGCCGAATTATGGGTATTGCGGTCTTGATTGATCGCAGTTCAGTAAAAATGCCTTTTGAATATCACGCATTATATAAAAAAGAAGTGCAGAATTTTAAACCTGAAGAATGCCCATTGTGTAGAAGTAGTATTCCAGTCATCAAACCCGGGGGTATTTAAAACTGGTTTCGGTCAATATTCTGAATTTCTTTTATTCCTCAGCTTGGATAACAGCTTCTATCTTCATACCTTTAATTGCCCGGCAGTATACTGAAAATCTTTTTTTGATTTCCCTTATTCTCGTTTTATACAATACCATGCTTTTCTTCTCTTCTTTAATCTTTGGTCGACTCGGTGATATGTACGGCAGGAAAAAAATGATCATGTGGGGATTTTTGGTCTCGGGAGTCATCCTCTTTCTTCATAATTTTATTCATAATATTGAGTCTATATTCCTCTTTCGCGGTCTTGCAGGATTGGGCATTGGGATGATACCTGGTTCGATCGTTGCACTCGCCTGGGGCAACTCCTTGGGCTGGTTTTCCGGATTCGGTTCGCTCGGTTATACACTGGGGAATTTCCTGCCTGGAATATTAAAGAATAACTTTCTGATTTTTACCACAGCTGCCCTTTTTTGCTTTGCTGGTTTTTTCCTCAGTTTTTTTGTCAGGGAGACAGGAAAGAAGATTAATGTTCCTTCATTTCCCTATCATATCATCAGAAAGAATCTTGGAATATATATACCATTTTTTATCAGGCATAGTGCGGCTCAGGCAATCTGGGCGATATTCCCGATATACCTCACCCAACTCGGTGCCAATAAGTTTGATATAAGTTTACTGTATGCAATAAATCCTTTTGCTCAGTTTATCTTTATGATACTTTTAGAAAAGCAGGATCCAGAAAGGTTGATTCTTACAGGCATAATATGTTCGGCACTGACATTCTTGGGATATGGAGTGGCACCGAACTGGCATGTGATAATAATCTTCCAGGTCTTACTCGGTCTTTCCTGGGCGACATTGTATTTAGGCTCAATCAAATATTTGCTGAAAAACAACCTTGAACAGGCGACCGCATCAGGATTTTTAAATTCGGTTATAGGTCTATCAGGTATTACCGGACCATTACTCGGTGGGATTATTGCCCTTTTAGGGATAAGGGTTCTTTTATTCGCATCTGCGTTACTTTCTTTTTTGGCCTTTTTTATAAAGCGCAGGATGATAGAAAATTCTAATCCATGATATTTAATCTTTTTACCATTCATAGTCAAATATTTGTAAAAAACTTTTAATCAGTTGTAAAACATGATAACTCATAAAATCACTGAGTTTTTCCACTTCGTAAATAAGGGTATTATCAAAAGAAGGATTTACCAGAATAAAAAGGATTACCATTTTTGATAGACTAACCTGCGTATTTAAAATCGGTCATCCCTGCAATTATAATTTTAATTATTAAAAGTGGCCAAGATTGAAGTTTATAACGGTGAAGATTCAAAAGTTTTTTGTTAATTCCAGGATTTCATAATTGAGAAATTGTCAAATTGATAAATCGAAAAAAACTTTAATTTCTGCGCCTTTTACTAAGCGGAAACAGGGTTATACAAAAAGCCAGATTTAATTTATTGATAGAATGAGTATGTCAATCAGGGATAAATATCAATGCGATTGAATTCACACAATGACGGACATTTTTAGGCGTGAAGCCTTCACCTTCAAATACATGGCCTAAATGGGCACCACAATTTGCGCACTGGATTTCGATCCTAATACCATCCGGGTCGGGAATTCTTTTCACCGCACCTTTTATTTCTTCGTCAAAACTTGGCCAGCCACATCCAGATTTGAATTTTGCCTCGGAACGATAAAGTGGTTTATTGCATCTTTTACAATGATATGTTCCTTTTTGAAAGAAATTGTTGTATTCACCGCTGAACGGAGGCTCAGTTCCTTTATGGACTATCACCCACTCTTCGGTTTTGGTTAATTTTCTGAATGATTTATTTGTTTTTTCCATATCACATTCTCCTTTGCAGGGAATTATGCAAAAATTTATTAATGGCACAATCAGATAAATCTTATTCATTCTCTGATTCTTTCCGGCATACAGGTTTTTGAAATTCTGCACAAAAGATCATCAATTATGGTATATACAACTGGAATAAGAATGAGCGATACAAAAATACTGAATGTCATACCACCGATGAAGGCACTTGCCAGCGCCTTTAATGATTCGCCACCACCACCGATATTTAAAGCAAGGAACAGCGAGCCAAAGATCGTAGTCAATGATGTCATCATCACCGGTCTGAATCTTTTTTCGCCTGCTTCAATTATTGCCTTATTTCTTTCTACATTCTTTTCTCTTCTTGATACTACATAGTCGAGCAATAATATTGCATTATCAGTAACTATTCCAGAGAGAATTATTGCACTAAGAAAAGAGGAGAGGTTGAGTTCGTTACCGGTAAGCACAAGTCCAGCAAAAAAACCAGTGATAGAAAATGGCACTGAGAGAATTATAACAAATGGTAATGTTAGACTGTTAAATTGTACACCCAGTACCATGTAGACCAGAATGATCGCGATTATCAAGGCAATACCAAGAGTTTTAAAACTTTCTGCAATTGCTCGATTGGCACCCCGTTGTTCAATATTATATCCTTCAGGCAACTTGAAATTCCTTATTATTCCATCAAGAATCTTCCTGTTAACACGGGAATTTGTACCCGGAGCAAAACTACCAGTAATATTTACTGAACGACGTTGATTTATCCGCACAATTTCAGATGGAGATTCACCTTCTTGAAGAACACCCAAACTCTTGAGCGGGACAACTCCTGCCAGGGGTGTTGCAATCGGCAGATTGCCAATATCACGAAGGGTGAGTTTGTCTGCATTCAGTATAGTTAGTTCTACATCGATATCTCTGTCATCCTTGCGATAGGTAGTTACGACTTCGCCTGACTTAGCAATCCTCAATATTTGAGCAAGCGTAAACGCCGAAATTCCTGCTGCCGATAGATTCATTCGATTTGGTATGAATACAAATGCCGGTAGACCACGTGAGAGATTGCTATTAACATATAAAAAGTTTTTCTCTTCTCTTAATTTAGCCACTAAACGATCACCGAGTTCACGGAGTGTATCAAGATTAGCACCAAAGATATTTATATCAATATCTTCACGCCTAATTCCTACTGTAGCATCAATAATCCGCAAAACAACTGTTGGTTCGATATAGGATTCAAGTAGTTTTTTTGCCAGAGGTATAATTGCACGCACTGGTCTTTTCCTATCAGTATAGACATTGATTGTGGCACTATAAGGCTGGGGTGTACTAAAGAAGGGGTCTTCACCAATGATTGAAGATACCTTTGAAACACCACTTAAATTTAAAAGCGATTTTTCTAATTTCAATGCTTCATTATTGCAATATTCTAAAGAAGTGCCACGGGGATATTCCAGAACAATTTGAAACTCACCTTCATCTGTAGCACCAATCAACCCTGTTTTTACAAAAGAGGCAAGGACAAAACCTATAATCAGTAAAATGACAAATATGAGTACGGTAATCAGGCGATGTTGCAAAACTCTATTCAGCAAGTTTGTATAGATATTTTTCATTTTAGATTCAAGATTCAAAAACCATCTATTGAACTGGAATCGTGGTTGTTCGGGTTTCAATAAAAAATAACTGAATATCGGCACAATTGTCACCGCCACAATGATAGATATACAGAGAGAGAATACAACAGTTAAGGCAAGTTCACCAAGGAGTACCTTGGCGAAACCTTGGGTAAAGGCAAGGGGTAAAAATACAACGATCGTCGTAATCACTCCGGCACTGATTGCCAGACCGACCTCTCTGGTAGATTCAACAACCATTTCCAGTCTTGTCCCATGGAAATCTTTATCGCGTAGATGACGAAAGATATTTTCCATCACCACAATTGAAGCATCCACAATCAGTCCAGTAGCAAGTGATAGACCACCAATTGAAATTGTATTAAGAGAGAGGTTGAAAACCTTCATAAAAATAAAAGTGATTATTATCGTGATGGGAATTGATATGATTATCACGAGTGCATTTCTGAAACGTCCCAGAAACAAGAGTATAATAAGTGATGCAAGCAATGCACCTAATAGCCCAGAAATTATAACATCCCTAATGGCATTCAATATTGTATTTGATTCATCTTTAATAATCTGAATTTTTATATCCGATGGTAATTTAGTTTCATTTTCTTTAAGCCATTTTTTTACAGACCGAGCAACTTGAACCGAATTGCCATTGCTTGGTTTTCTTACGAGGATCCCCACTGCATCTTTGAGATTTAAACGGGCAAATCGGGTCTGCGTTTTTTCAATGCTATAAACCTTTGCGATATCGCCCACCCTTATGCTTCTGCCACCTGCTACAGTGATATATTCATTTTTAATATCCTCAATTGTTTGATAATTGCCTTTAAGCCGCAGAGAAAAAAGATATTGACCACTTTTTACTTCACCGACGGGATAATCGATATTACCAGCACTCAAGGCATAAGCAATCTGGTTCAATCCTATTCCTGTTTCATATAAACGGATTGGATCAATTTCAACCCTGATGATTTCATCTATACCGCCGGTAACTTTTACATTTGCTACACCAGGCAACCTGGCAATTGCAGGAGAAATTCTTTTCTCAACAAATTCTTTCAATTCGGCAAGGTCTCTGGTATCAGAAGTTATAGAAAGTTCAACCGGTGGTGGCAAAATGTTGTTGATTGTAGTAATTGATGGCGTTGATGCATTCCTGGGTAACTGCCCTTTTATTAAGTCAATCTTTTCCTGAATCTCGCGTTGTTTCTTATCAATACTCACACCAAAGGCATAATTAACAATTATCTGCGAAAACCCTTCGCGACTCGTAGAAGTTATCTGGTCAACACCTGATATAGTCGAAATAGCTTCTTCAATCGGCTTGGTCACGTCGTTTTCTACAATCTCAGGACTGGCACCAGGATAGGCAGTTATTATTATAGCAGCAGGAACCGAAAACTGTGGATAATAAGATACAGGTAAAGATTGGAAACTTATTATTCCTATGATTACAAGGACAGAAGTGATCAGAAGTGTCCCCACATAACGCTGGATAAAATAACGAATCACATTCATTTTTATTCTTTTATTAATCGTATTTGCTGACCATCGTTTAATTTTTCAGCACCATCACGTACAATTAAATCGTTTTCGTTTAAGCCGCTAACTAAAAAATATTCTTCAGAACGGGAGATGATCTGTATCGGAACAAAGACCGCTTTGTCGTTTTCAATCTTGAATACACCTGTGCCTTTATCTGATAGGTTAACTACTGATTTTCTTGGAATAATCTTACCCTGACGTGTAGATACAATGATATGGCCATTCATGGTCTGGTTGATTATTAAATGGGCATTCTTAGGTGACAATCTGCAGACCTGGGTTTCAACGGTAACACCACCAGTCACAGGATCAACCTGTGGTGATATGAAATTTATCTTTACAACTGCTAAAGTATCCTTCTGGTCATTAGTGATGGCGATGCGCTGGCCGACCTTCACTACAAATCTTTCTTCACCAAAAACTTGCCCTTTAAAATTGAGACAGCCAACATCACCTATTTCAAACAAAGGCGTCTGGGGATTGATTGTCCTGCCAACATCAACCATAGATTTTAGTACAATGCCTTTTATCGGTGATTTAACTGAGTAAGGTTTGTATTCACTTCCTGGTATTTCTTGAATGACATTTGCCAGTGTTTGATTTATATATACCGTATCTCCTTCCTGAACGAAAATTTTTTCAACTTTGCCAGGAATCTGTGAAAAGACAGTAACTGAACTCTTTGGAATAATTTTGCCGACAACATCAACCACCACGGGGATAGTTGTATCCTTTACTACAATACTTTTTACATTTGGTATCGTTTCAATAGCCTTTGTCTCTTTACCCTTGCATCCTATAAAAAAAGTGAGCAGGATTACTGGAATTATTAACATTATTTTCATAGATTGCTCCCTGTTAATTTTCTTTTTTCTTTTCAATTATTAGATAGAACGTCGGAATAAAGACCAGAGTAAGAAATGTTGAAAACAAAAGACCGCCTATGACAGAACGCGCCATCGGTGCGCGGATTTCGCTTCTCGCACCAATGCCTTATGCCATAGCAATCAAACCAAATATCGTGGTGAGTGCAGTCATCAGAATCGGTCTCAATCTCACCCTTCCTGCTTCAATCAGGGCATCAAAGAGTGGCATATTTTGTTTACGACGTAGCTGATTTGTATAATCAACATAGACGATAGCATTGTTTACTACAATTCCAGCAAGCAAGAGTAGCCCCATCAGACTCTGCATGTTTATTGTAGTGTTTGTGAAGAAAAGAATCCATAAGACACCGATGATCGCAAGGGGAATGGAAAACATAATGATGAATGGTTCTTTAAGAGACTCAAACTGTCCGACCATGATGATATAAACAAGAAAAACGGCCAGGATGATGACCCAGGTGATGTCCCTGAATGTTGTCTGCATCTCTTTAAATCCGCCACCCATCTCAATCTTAAATCCAGGGGGAACGACTATTTCTTCTTTCAAAATCCTCTGCACATCCCGTGCGACACTATTCTGGTCCCTTCCTTCGACATTACCGCTGATTTTAACCACCCGGAATGTGTTCTCATGTTCAATCTTTGCGGGTCCAATTGTTATGGTATCGATCAAAAAGTTTTTTAAAGGCACAACTCCGACCGGTGTTGCAATCGCAAGTGATTTAATCTTCTGAGGCGTATCTTTATATTCTTTCTTAAGTGTGATTTTTATATCATATTCATTACCTTCAATACGATACTGGCTTGCTACCGTTCCTTCAATCTGGCTCCGCAATGCCATACCAATCTGATAGGGGGTAAGTCCAAATTGCATTGCCTTCTGCCTGTCTACAATAAATTGAATTTCGGGTTTGCCCTGACTCAAATCTGACCGGAGGTCTACGAGCCCTTTTACCTTTTTTAATTTTTCCATAATTTCATCAGAAAGTGCCTTTGCTTTATTCAGGTCATAACCGATTAACTTTATCTCTATTGGCTTCCCAAAACCGAAGATAAAAGATTCATCAGATGTAAAACGTGTCACCAATCCAGGAATTGAACTTAATTTAGGTCTTATTGCCTGTTGAATTTCTTTTACCGAACGCGTCCTTTTTTCTCTATCTACAAGTCCAATCCATATCGTTGCAACATGGGTTCCAGTACCACCACCAAATAATGCTGTTAGACCGGTGCCCGAGCCGATGGTAATAAAGGTATTCTCCATTTCTGGAATTTCTTTCATGAGAATATCTTCAAGTTTTAATATTGCAGAATCGGTTGTGGCAAGGTTGGTGCCGACCGGCATCTCTGCTTCAATTTGAATTTCGCCCCGGTCTGGAGTTGGTGAGAGTTCCGCGCCGATGAAGAATAAAAGCAGGAGGCTAACAACAAATAGTATCACCGTTCCTGAGATTACTGCAAGTCGGTGATTCAGTGCCCAGCGAATGATCCTTAAATAGAAATTTTCAATATTCTGGTATATCCCCTGAAAGAATGATTCGGTGCGGCTCAATTCTTTTTTAAATCTCAAAACTTTTGCCATCATCATCGGTACAATCGTCACTGCAACGAGTAGGGATGATGCAAGGGCGAAAGTAATTGTCCAGGCAATCTGGCTGAAAAATATTGAAGCAAAGCCACGCACCAGAAGTAAGGGCAGAAATACTGCAATCGTTGTCATCGTTGATGCCGTTATTGCCATACCTACTTCCTTTGTTCCAAGGATGGAAGCCAGATCCGGTTCTTCTCCTTTTTCACGCCGGTGCCGGTAGATTGCTTCAAATACTACAATTGCACAATCCACGACCATACCGATTGCAATCGTCAAACCACCAAGGGAAATCATATTGATTGTCATATTGAAGATGAACATCATAAATACCGCAAAGAAGACAGTGATAGGAAGTGAAATGCCAATAATAAGGGCGGCGCGGAAATTACCTAAGAAAAGAAATAGAATAAACATCGCAAGAATGGCGCCGATGACCAGTGTATCTGCTGTGCTTCTGATTGAACGATTTATGAAGTCAGCCTGATTGAAGAAGACATCTATGCTTACCCCTGCAGGTAATTCTTTTTTGATGTTTTCTATTTCTTTTACTACATCATTACAAACCCTTACGGTATTGGCGTTAGTCCTTTTCTGGATGAATCCATATATAGCATTCACGCGATTGGTCCTGGTTATTGAAGTCACTTCGGATGGCCCAAGTTTCACTTCAGCAACTTGCTCCAGTAAGATAGGGATACCATTCTTGTTCCCAATAACGGTCTTGCGTATTTCATCTAAATTTTTATATTCACCAATGACCCGCAAAGTATATACCTTGGTTCCGGATTCAACTCTACCAAGGGGATAGTTTATATTCTGGGCACGCAGAATATTAAGAACCTGTTCCGGGCTTATTCCGAGCCCAACGAGTTTATCATAGTCAAAAAGAATCTGAACTTCATTCAAAACACCACTTTCCACAAATGAGGCCGCAACACCACCAACACGTTGCAATCTGTCAGCAATATCCTCACCGATGCGGTCAAGTTCAAGGGGATCGATATTTCCTTTTATGCTGTAAAGCACGACTGGCTGTTGTGAAATATCAAATTTGAATATCATTGGCTGCTGGGCATCTTCGGGTATATAGGGCAAAATCAATCCCAGTCGGTCACGCACATCATTTGCTGCAGCATCGAGGTCGGTTCCCCAGGTGAACTGGAGCATGATTATAGAGGAATTCTCCGAGGAGGTTGAGGTGATTTTTTCAAGATTATTGAGTGTGCCTAAAATCTTTTCAAATGGCTGGGTCAACTGATTTTCTACCTCCTGGGGTCCGGCACCTGGATAATTGGTCATCACAACCATCATCGGCAGGGTGATATTAGGAAATAGATCGACCGGCAATTTGGTGAGGGAGATAATACCGAAGACAAACAATCCTATAAAAACCATTGAAATAGCATACGGTCTTTTTACTGAAACTTCCGTGATTTTCATCTCGCCCTCACAATCGGAATGACCTTTTCACCACCTGCCAGGCGTTGCTGACCCATAACAATTACCATCTCATTTTCGTTCAATCCTTCAGTTATCTCTACCAGATCGTCACCAACAAGACCAATCTTTACCGGTCTTCGTTCTGCAGTGCTATCCTGCCTTACTACAAATACTGTGTTATCAATAAGTGCATCCTGGGAAACGGCAATAACTCCTTTTTTCTCATTCAGTTTGATTGAAATCCTTGCGGTCATTCCGGGTTTTAAACTGACACCGCCACTTTCAACAACACCCTTCACTCCGACCGTCTTGGTGATCGGATCGACGACAGGGCTGATTTCGCTTATGTAACCCTTAAAATCTTTTTCCGGAATCGCATCGAGCTTTATAGTGATTGGTGTATTCACACGAAAACACTGTGCTTCTATTTCCGGAGCGTTGAAGTTTACTTTTATTCTTGAGACATCAACAATCATCGCTACTGGAACCTGGGGAGCAACCGTTGAGCCAATATCGACAAGAATTTTTGCGATGGTACCAGAGATAGGAGCAGTAACGAACGCTTCTTCAAATTCAAAGCCGACTGTTTCATTTTTTAGTGAGATGATTTTGTCACCTTTGTGAACATAGTTGCCTTCTCTAACAAATATTTTTGTCACCCGCCCCACTGCCTCAGGAAAGACCTGAATTGTTTTATCAGCAATAATCATACCGACAATTGAACAGGTCTTTTTTACATCATCCCTTGTCACCCTGACCACTTCTACTGAAATAGGGGTTTTTTCAACACTCACACTGCCACGACTCTTGACAAGGGTGAGTCTTAATGCAATCCCGATAACAAGGATTATGATGATAATTATCAAGAATTTTTTCATTTATTACCTCCTATAATAAGGTACTGAATTCAAATCCACAGGCCATTTATTATTTGCTTGAGTATCATCTGACCCTATTATTTTAATCATATCCCACAGCCCTGATTAAATCTGCACGGGCGCTCAGATAATCCTTTAGGGCATTGAGATAATTTATCTTCGCCTGCATCGTCGCTAACTGGGTATCAAGATATTCGAGATTCGTTGCCAGTCCGTTTTTATATCTGGTTTCCATAATATTCAATGCTTTTTCTGCCTGGGTAATATTTTCTTTTGCAGCAACGATTTCCTCTCTTGCAGAATTGAGATTGAAATAAGATTGCTTCACTTCAAGGATGATACCCTTTGTGAGGTTTTCATAGGCAAGTTCCACTTCCTTTAATTGTAGTTTTGATTTATCATAATCATACAAATTTTTATATCCACTGAAAATCGGAAACTGGAATCCGATGTTAAAAGTAAGGCTTGAACCCCAGTCGTTACCTCCGAAGCTGAATGGCTTTTTGCGCTCGTAACTCACACCTGCAAAAAGCGTGGGTAGATTTGCCCGTGCCTTGATTGTTTTTGCAAGTGTGCTAATTTTTTTTAACTTTTCTAAGTTTTTCAGCTCGGCGCGATTTTTTAATGCTTCTTCCTTGAGGAATTCAAGGTCAAAATCTTCTTCAGTTATTTCAAGTGAATCTATTAATTTGAATTCTATTTCCTGGGGTAATCCTAAGAGTATTTTAAATCCCTCACGCGCCAGTCTCAAGCCATTTTCTGCTTCAATCAATCGCGGTTTCAGATTTGCTACCTGCACCCGTGCACGGAGTAAATCAAACTGGGAAACAAGTCCTGCTTCATATCTTTTTCTCACTGATTCTTCATGTCGTTTCAACTGTTCCATGCTTTCTTTTGTAAGTTCAACCATCTTTTCTAAAACAAGGAGTCCGTAGTATGATTTTATTACTGAACAACGGACTTCCTGTTTTTTTCTAACCAATTTCAGCTCAGCAATATCCCGATTAAGTCCGGCAATGCGGTAGGCATCGTATATTTTCCCCCATGCAAATAAAACCTGCTGGAGTGAAACCTGGAAATTATAATTCTCATGCTGGCCCATTGGAATGGCGATTGTATCCATCTGGAAAATGGACAACTCACTTAGGTATGCGTAATAACCGGTTGAAGTCACCACTGGATAGAATGCTGAACGGGCAATGCCGATATCAACACTTGATTTATTTAACTCTATCACAAGTTGTCTCACCTCGGCATTGTTGTTATACGCATATTCAATCGCTTCATTAATGGTAAATTGCAATGTGTCAGCGATGTTAAAAATATAAATAAAAATCAGTGCTCCTGCCATCAAACCTCCTTATTGGAAAAACTTCGAATTCCGAACAATTTCCGATAAATAGACATCCTGACCTTTATGGAACAAAGATTTTTAAACCGAAGCCATTGACAAAGAATTTTTCATCTTTATCAAAATAGCCGTATTTGTAGATGTTGGAACTCGTCAGGTAGTGATACTGAAGATGGGAAAATATTGCCAGATTATCAAGTGGTTTTATCTGGAATTCCATGCCACCTGTGAAACCCAGATCCTTTTCATCCATTTTATCACCGGTGGGTAAAGTAATAACCTGGTTGTTGAAAAGACCCTGCCATAGATACAGGCCAAAGCCCGTTTTTATGTACATCTGTATCAAACTGGTTTTGAGGAAAGGTAAAATATTGAAATTTATGGTAAAAGTCAATGGTGTGTACTTGTATGCATATGGTCCTTGTTCAGGAGGTGCATCGTATCTTATTAAAGCACCAGAAAACTCAATTCCCAGTTTAGGAATTAGATTTGCTACACCTACCTGGATACCCCATTGCCATTTCCCCTTAGGCTCTTCATCGCTGTCCTGATAAAGAAGATAGTTAGAATAGGTGGGACTGATAAAAATTTGCCTTGCATCCAATCGGGGATTTAAAATCCCACAATAGAGTATCGGTAAAACTAATAAATTCATCTCAACTCCTTTCTATTTTTCAAGCCATCAAAAAATAAATCAAGGATTTCTTCAGTTGATTTTATCTTTTCAGTAGTGAATAGACTTAGTAAAAGCGGTGCCCTCATAATATTGAGAAAACAGATTGCTGCAATCCGTGTATTTATCTTGCGAAACTCTCCATTTTTTATTCCGGTCTCTATTATATTAGCAACTGCTGAAATTATTTGACCGATCACCGGGAATACCCTGGGTTTAATTTCCTTCATTATTTTCAGAACCTGATTGATATTCTCCATTGAAATCACCGGAAAAAACTTATGAAATTCAACTGAATGCAGTAGCCAGTCTTCAGCAATCTTTTTTAATTTCTCACTGCTTTTCAAATTTTCCTTGTTTACTTTTTGCACATCCCTGAGCGCAGAATTAAGTTGTTCTTCGATTATACTTATATAAATATCCGATTTATCTCTGAAATAAAGATATATAGTTCCTTTGGCAACTTTCGATGAACGGGCAATATCATCAACCGTTGTTTGAAAAAAACCTTTTCGGGCAAAAATCGTTATCGCAGTTTCCATAATTCTCTGACGGATTTCTTTCTTCATAACTTATTTAGACTCCTTATCTATTAAAAAGTTTATAATGACTGACCAGTCAGTCATTATATCCAGAAAATGGCAAATGTCAATAGTGATTGAGGCTGACTTCCCCCTCTTTTCATGAACTGAAAAATCAAGAATATCATTTTTGGTGTATGAGTATTGAAGGGTAGAAAAATAAATTATTGGCCGACATTTTTAGTTTAAAGAACCACTATTCTTCCGGCTTCCCTTTAAAAAAAGAAATTGAGATAATTATAAAAACAACACCCATTCCAATTGTAGTGGTAGACTCTGGTCTGCAGTTGAAATGCGGAATATCGATTAATAGACTAAATTCAATTTTTGCAGGGTAAAATCTGCCTTATTAAATAGCGGAAACGCACTCAAGATATGTAGTCGCAACCTTCAGGTTTGCTCAATATCCTCGAGGTGATGACGGGTCTGCGTGCTGAAAATCCCCTTTGTCAATGGATGAAACAGGGTTATTATCAGTTTGGAAGTTGCTCTTATAAATTGGGAATGATATTATCGCGACTGGGAAGTCGCTCTTGCAGGAAAACAGAAAACCATTAAACTAAGAAAGTGGAGAGTAGTCAGGGATTGATGGCGATTGTTGTTTACAGGATGGGATGGGTATGGTAGGAAGATTTGAAAGAATCTTGACAGTTCAGGAATTATATTTATAATCCACTCAAAGGGGGTAAAAATGAAAAAATGGCTTCTGACGGTCTTGGCAATGGCACTGCTGAGTGGAGTGTACGGTCTGACCATAGGCCTTAGCGCTGCTTATCAGGATATTACTGATGAAGAAGGGGGAGGTGCCTATTTTGGAGCAAAGGCTGATGCTATTTTGGGTCTACTGCCAATTTTCAAAGCCCGGTGCTTTCTTGCCGAAATTGATTTTAAGGAAAACACGCCGATGTCGTTAGGCACTTTCACCGGTACTGATTTATTGATCATGCTGCCCTTACCAGTACCAGTTCAGCCATATGTGGTTGCGGGAGTATGGTTTGTGAAGGATTTTCATTTCACAATCAAAGGCGGCATTGGTGGGGAAGTGGGATTTGGTAATATGACAGGTTATCTTGAAGGGAACCTCGAGTTGATTAAACCAGACCAGGGCTCGAGTTATATGCCGATTAATATAATGGGCGGACTGAGATTCCCACTGAAATTGGGATTTTGATTGAACATTGAATCGATCTGGTTAAAGGTGGGCTTCATGCCCACCTTTTTAATTTTTAAAACTTCGCTGCAACAGGCATTCTTCGTCCCGGTCCAAATGCCTTGGAAGTGACCTTTAAAACTGGAGGTGCCTGACGCCTCTTATATTCATTTTTGTTTACCGCTTTTATCACCCAGTCAACGATTTCTTCTTTGTAGCCCCGGGCAACAATCTCTTCCCGGGATAAACCATCTTCAATATACATCTGGAGAATTGGATCGAGGATTTCATAAGGTGGCAGGGTATCCTGGTCAAGTTGATTCGGCCTCAATTCGGCAGATGGAAGTTTTTTAATTATTTCGTCAGGTATCAGCGTTTTATCGCGGTTGATAAATTTTGCAATTTTATAAACCATGGTTTTGGGAATATCCGCAATCACTGCCAGCCCACCACTCATATCACCATAGAGAGTGCAGTAACCGACCGCCATTTCGCTTTTATTTCCAGTCGTCAGGACCAGATGCCCAAATTTATTAGATATTGCCATTAGAATGTTGCCCCTTATCCGTGCCTGTATATTTTCTTCAGTGGTGTCAAACTCTTTATCTTTGAAAATTTCTTTGAGTGAATTGAGATATGAAAAATAGACATCGGTTATTGGAATTATTTTTAGTTCTATATCAAGATTTTTTGCAAGCTTTTTTGAATCTTCAACACTTTCCCTGGAAGAGAATGGTCCTGGCATAGCAACACCAAGGACATTTTCTTTTCCTATGGCTTCCACCGCAATACAGGCAACAAGCGCTGAGTCAATACCACCTGAGAGCCCAATCACCACTTTTTCAAACCCGCATTTTTGCAAATAATCGCGGACACCAAGCACCAGCGCATTGTAGACACTCTCAATATCATCAAGTGGTTTATAATTTTCTGCATTTCCTTTTTTGTTGGTATCGATTGTTTTTATACATTCGGTAAATGCCGGGAATATTTCAACCGGCAGTCCATCGTTATCCAGAAACATACTCCTGCCATCGAATATCAACTCATCATTGGCTCCTACCTGGTTTACAAACACAAAAGGCACACGATACTTTTGCGTATGCTCCTGTAAAATCCTGAAGCGAATCTTTTCTTTATCAACTGTAAATGGTGATGCCGAAATGTTGATTAAGATTGAAGCACCACGCTGGATGAGGGTCTGAATTGGATTGCGGTCGTAAAACTGCCTGTGCCATAATTCTGGAATATTCCAGGCGTCTTCACATATTGAAATACCAAGCACCTCTTCTTTGAACTGGATGGGTTTTATATCTGAAGCAGGGTCAAAATATCTTGCTTCATCAAAGACATCATAAGTTGGTAAAAGGGATTTATGCTGGATATGATTGATCAGGCCACGATAGACAAGTATCGCTGAATTATAAAGACCTCTGCCAGTGTCTTTATAGGAGAATAACGGCGCTCCGAAAATTATTCCAGTGTTCGGATAGAATGAAGATATTGTCACTATTTCACCTATTGCCTTCTCAATTTTTTTAATAAACCATTTTCTTTCCAGCAGATCGAGTGGGGGATAGCCGGATAAGAATAGCTCAGGAAAGACGATCAAATCCGAATTTTCTGCCTGAGTCTGTTTTAAGGTTTGGATTATTTTGTTTACATTTCCATCTACATCACCGACTATCGGATTTAACTGGGCAAGGGTGATTTTCATATTGCAATTATAAAGAAGACAGTATTGAAGTCAAGAAGAGGATTACAAATAAAAAAGGGCGGGAAAACCCCGCCCTTTTTTAGAGACTTATCTTTTACTCAACTACACACCAGCGTAATCCAGCGATTGGTTGATAAGCAATTTTGAGTGTGAGCTGTACTCCATTAATTCCCTGGACCTGAATTTTACCAAAATGATCTGTTGAAGCGTCCCAGCCATTGTTTGTGGGATCGATCCAGAAGTAATAGACTGCACCGCTTCTGACATCGGTCTGTGTAGAATAACCACCTGGTGGGTCTGCAATTTTGACATCATCGTAATTAGATTGTCCACTATTTTTTGTAACATTAACTTCGTTATTTAAAGGTGGAGTCCTGTCACTTGGTGAGACAAATTTAATCGTTGCCCCGCCTGCTGTACTGTAAATCCAGTAATCAATCAAGGGCCAGTTGTTCTGGTTGCTTATTGAATAGGCGACGGCGTTTCCCTGGGCATTGAAACCAAAGCCACTTGGATGGGTGGTATCCGGATCTGAACTACCATAGACAGTCAAAGAAGGAGTTTCAACTGCTCCGCAATCGATCCGATCTTTGCCACTCTCCTGATCTCCTGCATAGGCAGACACTTCATATAATGCAGCAGGTGTCGTCGCATCATATGAAAGCTCGGTGACCGTATCTATCACTTCTCCATCCGCATAGATGATATATCCGTCGGCATCAGTAATTTCATCCCATTCTAATTTAAGGGTGCCTCCCTTGTCATCAGTAGCTACAGTATAAGTAACATCTGGCGTCTCCAGTGTAACTTCTTTTTCGCAGCCGATGAAAATAAGTAGCGTTATTAACAAGGGAAAAGATAAAAACTTTTTCATTTTTTCCTCCTATTTCTGAGTTGGTGTTTTTAGCCCGCCACCAGTTCCACCACCTGCTGGTGGTTTTGGCATACCTTTGTGATATTTATCAAGATGCGCATTGTAATTTGCGGTAAGCGAATCAAGTGCAGTTTGAAGATTCTGAACCTGGTTTTTCAGTGCACTGATTTCAGATTTTACCGCATCCAGTTGTTCAGTCGTCACCACATTTGTCTGTTGTGGTGGTTGGCAGCCGATTATTGCAAAGGCAAACACAATAATCAGCAGTGTTGCGAGATTCTTCATATTTTACCTCCTTGTTCCTCGCTCATGGGCCTAAGTGGAATCGAACCACTCACCTCACGCTTATCAGGCGTGCGCTCTAACCAACTGAGCTATAGGCCCATTTAAATTTTAACTGAATAAACCGAGTAAATTATAATCCAAATTTTAAATTTGTCAATAGAACTTACTGGATTCTCGAACCCTGTAAATATCAACTATTTTCTTGGATGCTCAGGGTCGGGAACACAAGCACCGACCGGACAGACTGCAGCACACTGTGGCTCATCAAAATGCCCCACACATTCCACGCACTTATTAAAATCAATCACATATATAGGATCACCTTCGCTTATCGCCTGGACCGGACACTCTGGTGCACACAGACCACATGCTGTGCATTCATCGGTGATTTTATAAGCCATTTTGCCTCCTTTTAAGGTGAAAGATTATATATATTTTCTCCTCAATGTCAAGCACTACCGCAAATTGGAAAGTTTTTTTAAAATCTCCTTTGACCTGATACCCGATGGAGTATTGGGATGTTTGACGACCATTTCCTCCAGTATTTTTACTGCCTCTTTTTCCTTTCCAATTTTTAAATATATCTCGGCAACAAGGAGCCGTGCCTGATGGATACGTGATGCTGGAAAATCTTTTTGTAATTGTTCAATAGCCGATAGTGCCTGGTTATACTCATCTTTTTGATTATAGACAAGGGCAAGATAATACAGTGCATAATCACCGATATCGGTCTTTATAAGATTTTTTAAACTATCCTCAGCCAATTTTAATTCTTTAATCTCATACAAATAGATACCCCTTGCCAGTCGTTTAAGCATCACAGTATCCTTTCGTGCCGATTCAAAGAGATGTAGCCTTTCAAGGGCATCATTGGCATATTTTGCATTTGAATATTTTGCAACGGTCTTGAGATACTGTTCACGAGCCGCGAATAAATCGGTTTTGAAAAAAAGGTTATCACCCATGAGAAAATTAATTTGTGCCTGTTCTTCAAAACCGAGCCAGGATTCGTATTTCTTTAAAAAACTGCAGGCGCTATCGAATAGACCTGCTTTTAAGTATGCACTGTTCGATTCAATGATGTATTTAAATTTAAAATCTGCAGCCAGTAGATTCTGAAGAGAATCTAAAGATGTGAGGGATTGCCATACAAAAAAGAGGATCATTCTTCCTCCAGTAGCGCCCGGAAATATTCCCTTATATATATCTCATACTCTTCAGGATAAGGTTGTTTTAATGCGCGCTGGATGACTTCCAGCAATTCATCTTTACCCAGGTCTTCGGATAATGGGGCGGGTGAAGGCCGTTTGACATCTTCACCAGGTCGGCTTTTACGGTCCTTTGTCCAGTCCTCCTGCCTTATTGAGCGTTCAGCATCGAGTAATCTTGAGATTATGAGTTGCTGGCGCTCAATTAGTTTTCTATCAATTTTATACTGATATAGTGCTTCTTCCATTTCTTTCATCTCCTCGGAAAGATTATCAAGCAATTCCCGGAATCCACCGGCTTCAGGAGAGCTTTTTAAAGACTCCAGCGCTTCTCTCAATTCCCTTTGCTTTCCAGCAAGGCGCTGAATCTGCATCATCTGTTCAGGGGTTAATCCACTCACTGAGATGGGGAAAAGATTGAATAGCGACTGACCGATACTCATCTGGCTCTGGGTTAATGCGGATAGATTTTTTAAAAACTCATCCATACCGGTTGATGAACCACTCCCTTCGCCGGCTCTTTTCAAACTCTGGAGGATTGAGAGCCCGGCGAGATTTAACTGCTTCATTGCTTCACGGGCATGGATTTTTCCTGCAGTTGCTGGATTTAACGATGCCATTTCCATTTCCTTCAATGCCCGGCTCAATCTTTTTCCAATCTCCGGACCAACATAGATACTCTTAACCTGCTGGGAATAAAGGCTTTCTGCTACTTCTTTTGTGGCACGAGCAATATCTGATTGTCGGTCAGGATCTATTTTTTCTAATTTGAGTAATTCTTCTTCAAGTTTTGATAATTCTACAAGCTGATTGAGAGTTTCGAGCAAATTCTTTCTCAAATTTGCCATCCGGCCACGGGTGAGTTCCTCATACATCCTCTGTAAATCAGTGGCAAGTTTTTCCAGCCCTTTCTTTAAATCTTCAATCTTCATACCCTGCCCTTGTGCCATTGAATAGGCTTTTTTTGATGATTCTCTCAACTTTTCAGATATCTCCTGCTCCAGTCCTTCGGATTGAGCAAGTTTCTCAAGTTCCCGGGCAAGGCTGTCGATCGCACGATAAAGGCTATCCATCGATTCTTTCAAACCTTCAGTGCCTTTAAATTTTTCCAGTTCTTTTAAATCTCCGGCATGTTCTGCAAGTCTTTGTGTCTTTTCAGCAAGTTCCCTCAATTTTTCTTCCTGTTGATATCTCTTCAATAGTTCCAGAGTTCTTTCCAGCGCCTTTGCCAGTTCCTCCTGTGCCTCTTTCAATTGTTCCATTGCCTTTTTTATCTCTTCAGGATTTTTATTTATTGCGTGTTTTAAATTCTCAAGCGCCCGCTTCAATTCCTCAGGTGCAATCTCCTGCAGGATTTTAGTGATCTCCTGTAATCGTTCAATCGATTTCTGATCGAGCAAAATGCCACTTTTTAATTTTTCAATTGTATTTTCCAATTCCAGCTGCCATTCTTCAATCTTCTTCAATACATTCTCCTCTCTAACAATTATTTCTTTTAATTTTTCAGTATCGAGATAGGATAATTCCCTTTCCCGTTTTAATTTCTCTTCAATCTTTTTCACTTCGCTCATCCCTTCCTTATGGACTTTTTCTAAATCTTGCAAATCAGTCTGAATTAATCCTTCCCTTTCTTTTACCTCTTCATATATTTGTTCCATCGTCGGGAAGAATATGTAATATGTCTTGCTCTTTGCAATTTGTCCGGCATTATCTTCAACCTCAACGAAGTAGGAGACCCTGTCGCCGGGAAGCATTCTTAGGCTATTCAAATCCCAGTCATAAAAAATTGTATCTTCAAAACTCCCTTTTTTGAACTGCAAGTTGATCTGCCTGCTATCTCTAAAATTATAGTTCAGACTCACCCTGTGCAGACCATAGTCATCACTGCATTTTAATCCGATGGTAATCTTCATATCCGGGGGCATATTTATGTTATAGCCCGGAAAAAAAATCTCAACGAGTGGTGGAAGGTCAGGTATCGCATAGAGTGTTATTGCTTCCCTGTAGGAAGAAATACCGGAGATCAATATATTTGCAGTGCCGCTCTTTGTCATCGTGAATAAACCAGAGAATCTCTCCCCATCACAGTGCAGATTAATGGTATCTTCAAAAATGAATTTTCCTCCTTTCAAAATCTGTGATGCCCTTCCCTTGATTTCAACCTTTGTTCCGGTGGGAGCAATCAATTGTCTATCAGTTTTTGTCTCGTCGCGAAGATTTGTGTATCCGGGATAATGAAGGGTAAAGTATAATTCTTTTAAGTATATCGGCTCGATCACACCTATCCTGTAAACTTCGGTGCCGGTATCAAAAAATCGGAAATAGTAAGTAAAGGGCTCTATGACTTTCATTCTGATATTTGCTTTATTATCCACAACACGGAGCTTTATTCTTTTAAATGCTGTCTCAGTTTCGTAAAATAATGTCACCACATCCGGGACATATACTCCAGAGAAATTTATTGTTAAATCAATATCTTCACCTTGATTGAATTCACCAGAGGCAGGTCTTACTGAATAACCAATCTCATGGTTCAATGCATAATAGAACCGTTCAGGCAGGAATGCGGGGTACGCAAGAACCAGCATCAGGGAAATGAGTGAAAAACAAAACGACCAGGTTAGAAATTTTTTATCTAAAAAATTTTTAATCTCTATATTCTGGAATTTTTTTTCGGTTGATTCAACAAAGGCCTCTATCAACTCTTTTGAATAGCCTTCACGGCTATTTTCAGAAATTCTGGCAATCTGGACGCTGCTTATCAATTCACCCCGTGCATTCAATTTTCTATCGAGTTCCTTAGCCCGACAGTAGAAATCTTTCTGCCGGTAAAATATTAAAGGAATTAGACCGATGAGCCCGTACAGGGGAGACTTCAGTAAAAAAAGGGAGACGGTGATAGAGATTAAGGTCGTACCCAGAGAAAACAGAATCAGAGAAAAGGCATCGATCAAATTCTGTTTGCAGGCATATTCATGAATCTTTTTTTCTATATTCATTGTTGGGTGAGTGCATATACTACAATGTTTATTCCCATGCGCAGTGCCTGTTCTCTTTTCTCGGGTGGGTCATTGTGGACATCCGGGTCTTCCCAGCCATCACCGAGGTCGGTTTCGTAAGAATAAAAGACAACGAGGCGATTGTTATAAAATATACCGAATCCCTGGGCAGGTTTATTGTCGTGCTCATGAATCTTGGGTAGACCATCGGGAAAATCATAAAAAGAATGGTATATGGGGTGGTCAAAAGGTAATTCAATCAATGGTGACTCGGGAAAGACCCTTGCCATTTCCCTTCGGAATGAAGAGTCCATTCCATAACAGTCATCGGCATGTAAAAAGCCTCCGTTTATCAAATAGTCTCTTAAGATCTTCACCTCTTTATCGGAGAATTTTACATTGCCATGTCCGGTCATGTAAAGATAAGGATATTTAAATAGTTCAGGGTTAGTGAGTTCAATCACCACTTCTTTTGAGGCGGCACGAATCGTTGTTCTTTCGTTAATTGCTTTGAGCAGATTGGGTAAGGAACTCGGGTCACAATACCAGTCTCCACCACCACCATATTTCAATCGAGCAATCGTAAAATCATACTGGGTTAGCAATATAAAAGTTAAAAATAGTGGAGTCATTGTGTTTTTATTATAACCTTAAAAATCTGCCTGTCAAGAATTATAATTTAATTATACCTTGCCAATATCCTGATTTTTTATATAATATTTCAATGATCCTGCTGATAATTTTGTCTATCCAGAATCAACCCCGGGCAGAGACGAATCCAGTAAAGATTGTTTTTACGACCGCTATCCGTTTGTATCAAGTCTCTATCTCACCTGCCCAGGGTGATGTCTGCAACTTTTCACCTTCCTGTTCTAATTTTGCCAGGGAAGCACTCGAGAAACACGGGATATTCTGGGGCACATTGATGGCAACCGACCGTTTACTGCGCTGCAATCCTTCAGCAATATATCTCTACGATAAGTTCTATACAGGGATAGAGAACGATAAAATATACGACCCTGTGGAGAATAACCACATCATGCGGTTAATAAAAAAACCATTTGATATATATATTCCACCCCCTGAATGATTATATTTTTTATTCTTTTCCAAAGCGACCTTTTTGAGCCTGATAAGATTTTAAAATTTGCCGATTATCTTTATCTCCAGGGAGATTTTAATTCTGCCGTGAATGAATACCGCCGTTATCTTTTTCTCAGCGATAGCAATAAACAGGAAACAGGTGAAAAAATCATTGATTGTCTGGTGCGTCTTAAAAGATACGATGAAGCAGATTCCAGTTTAAAATATATTTCTGATACAACCCGTGCATTGTATCTAAAGGCGTGGATATTTCTGTTAAAAGGGGACTATCCACGGGTGCGCGAGATTTTGAAGATGAAATCGACTGAACATAAAGCCCGGTATTATATTGGATTGAGTTATGCCGGTGAATTCAACTTCTCAAGGGCAAAAGAATTTATCAACCTTCCTGCCCCTCTGCCGAAATTGAAAAGTCCATTTCTTGGTGGGTTATTTTCCATCATTCCCGGTGGCGGACATTTTTATTGTGGACGATTAGGCGATGGAATATATTCACTACTGGTCATTGCCGCAGGCTCAACAGTCGCTTATTATTACTACCATAATAACAAAAATGCAAAATTCTATCTCGCATCGGGTATTACGATTCTTTTCTACGCCGGGAATATTTACGGAGGGATAAATTCTGTCCGGAATTATAACTACTATGAAAATGCCAGATATCGTGATCTGGTATTTAACCAGAAGCGATGATATTTTTGCTCTTCAATCAGTATTATCTTCCTGAAGCACTATTTAACAATAACTTCTATGAACTGGCATTGATTGAATATAAAAGAGTATTTTTCTTTGATACTACTGCCTGGAATGAATATCAACTCCGTCTACACTATACCATTTCCCTGCTATACCAGGATTTTTTACTGGGTTATGAAGAGATAGAAAAACTGTTAATAGATTTTCCTGAGAGTGAAAGAAAATCACGGATTGCGCTTGGTAAGGCATTGATCGATATAAAAAAATATGGACTGGCAATCGATCTTTTGAAACCGATTGCTGAACAGAATTCAGCGGGCAAAAAGTTGATTGGCTTTGCTTATTTATTTAATCAACAATATCGCAATGCAATAGATATATTTCAGGAGGTAGATTCAAACTTTGTAAGGAAGATAAATGAATATGCTAAAAAGTCTGACAAATCCACAACTCGTGCGATGCTCCTTTCCGCAATAATACCGGGTCTGGGTGAGATTTATGCAGGTGATATTAAAAGAGGATTGCAGGGTTTTGTGCTCAATTTCCTGTCTGGTTTTTTGTTGTTCAACTCAATCAAAAATAAAGAATATGTAGATGCGGGTATAATATTCAGTTTAGCCTTCAATCGTTTCTATTTCGGTTCAATAACAAATGCATCAAGGATTGCCCATGAAATGAATGAACGGTCAAAAAGAGCATTCCTGCAGGAAATTAGGGATGAATATTACCGGGGCATTTACGAGATTAATCATTGACATTGTAAGGGCTTTGGCTATAATCTTTTTATTATGGTAATAATATTGTTATTATTAATTTCAATGCCCCCGAGTCCTTATACCCGGGCACCGATTAAACCTCCCAGATTCCCTGCCCTGATGAACCGGGGTCCAGGATTTATACAGCCTGTGCTGGGTGAAAAAAAGGCGATTGTCATCCTTGTAGATTTTTCCGATAACATTGCCACCTATCCAAAATCAGAATTCGATTCACTTATTTATGGGGAGAATGAAAATTCAATGCGCAAATACTTCAATGAAGTCTCATATGGAAAGTTTACAATCAGTAAGCAGAGTAATATCATTGGCTGGGTCCGTGCACCACAAAATTATCAATATTATGTGGGCGATTCCTTTGGTTTCTATAGTGATTATCCCAATAATGTCCAGAGGCTCGTTATGGATGCATGTTCTCTTGCTGACCCATATGTCAATTTTTCTGATTATGATGGAGATGGAGATGGCATAGTCGATGGAATCTTTATTGTCCATGCCGGACCGGGTGCGGAAGAGACCGGGAATCCCCGGGATATATGGTCTCACCAGTGGCAATTATCAAATACCGGAACGAGCTGTCCAGGTCCATACCAAACTCAGGACGGTGTAAAAGTAGATTACTACTCAATGGAACCAGAAAGGCTTGTCAATCCACCTTCAAGGATTACGGTTGGCGTCTTTGTTCATGAATTCGGACATGTTCTGGGGTTGCCTGACTTGTATGACACTGATTATTCGACGAATGGTATAGGTATATTCTGTCTTATGGCTGCAGGCTCCTGGGGAAAAGCAAGTTCTTCAGATAAACCAGGAAACACACCATCCCATCCTTCTGCCTGGTGCAAATATCAACTCGGCTGGCTCACACCGACTCCTGTGGAAAGGACCGGAATCAGTAAATTAGAAAATCAACAGATTCCCTGCTCAGCAAGAAGTCCGTTTGCGATAAGAATGCTCGAAGACCCAGGCGGACCGGACTGGAACTATTACTCAGGCGGAAGGGGAGAATACTTCCTGATTGAGAATAGATATCGCACTGGTTTTGATCGTTCACTACCCGGTGATGGATTACTGATTCTCCATGTTGATGACTCGCGGAGGACGAATGAAAATGAAAACCATCCCCTGGTCGGTATTATGCAGGCTGATGGCGATGGTGATTTTCTCCTGCCAAGAACGACCTGGGGCAAAGCCGAGGACCTCTGGAAAAATGATACAATTGGTTTTTATGATGGTTCAACACCTTCAAGCAGGTTCTATGGCGATTCGGCAAGTGGTGTAACGGTCTACGATATCGGTCCTGCTGATTCCATAATGACCGCATCATTCTGGATAAGCCCGATTTTTTTGGGGAGGGTAGCTTCGTATCCCAATCCTTTCCGTATCGATCGCCTTCCTGCCTGGGGCAAGAGTGTTGTTATTTCTTATACACCATCTGATACCACCGAACTTGGAAGCAAATTTCCACAATTCAAAGTCACAATTTATAACATCGCAGGGGAAAGGATAAGGGTGCTTGATGACCCCAATGAGATCGATATCTACCGGAGATGTGCGTTCTGGGATTTAAAAAATGAAAAAGGAAATGAAGTTGTTAGCGGAATGTATATCTATCTGATTGAATTACAGGCAGAAAGGATAGAAAGAAGCAAGGGCAGACTCACCATCATTCGCTAAGATTTAAATGCCCAAAGAGAGTTCGTATCCCCGTGATATTGGTATCCTTGCTGTAATATTTATATCCCTCATAATCTTTCTGGCACTGGTAAATTTATATATAAGCATCCAGCTGAGAAAGACATTTATTGATTCCCAGCATGAAAAAATATATATGCTTTCAAGATTTTGCGGCAATTATATCCATCATCCGGAACGCGATGATTTTTTAAAAAAAATTGTTGAGTCATTCAGCATAAACAGGCTTGTCATTATCGATTCCCTTGGTAATAGAATTTACGATTCAGCAATTTTGTTAAAAATTCCCGGGATTGTTTTTGATGATACAAGAAGATTCACAAGAATGCCCGAACCAGGCAAAATGATACAGCTGGGAGACGATATTGTTTACCACAATCCTCAGCCCGATTTTTACCTGTATCTCTTTAATTTTACAGGTTTTATGAATATTGATAGCGTCTTTCGCTGGCACATGATATATACGACGCTTTCTTTAATCCTCATCTCATTTTTGGGATTTTTTCTCATCCGAAATCTTTTCTTACCGATGCGCTATGTAGCAAATTTAGCCAAAAAATATGGCATAGAGATGAAGAAAGAAGATTTCGTTTACATGACCTTCAGTGAGATTTTAAGCAAGATCAAAGAAAAAGAAAAAGAACTCCTTGAACTTTCAGCCTATATCGCTCATGAATTCCGAAATTCCCTTGCCACCATAACTGGACTTGCCCGTCTGATTGAAAAAGGGAAAAAGGAGCCGTCAGAGATTATTAAAGAGTGCGAGGTAATGGAAAGTGTGATTTCCAGTTTGATTGAGTACTCACGACCAATCAAATTGTTAAAGAGTGAATTCTATTTGACCGGACTGCTGGAAGAAAGTATTCAAAAGGCAAATATACCAAAGAAGATAAATATAGAAAAAGAATACCGATACCAGGGGAAAATCTATGCTGATTATGAACTGTTGCTCAGTGCCCTTGTAAATGTTTTAAAAAATAGTGCGGATGCGATAGAGCATGAAGGGACCATCAAATTAGGCACAGATAGAGAAGAAGATACAATCACTATCTCAATTGTTGATTCGGGTCGGGGTATTGCCAGGGAGGAATTGCAGAAAATCTTTAATCCTTTTTACTCCGGAAAGAAACACGGAACAGGTTTGGGACTGGCGTTTGTAAAAAAGGTTGTGGATATCCATGATGGAAAGATAACTGTCAAATCCTCATTGGGCAAAGGAACGGAGTTTGTGATTAAAATTCCTCTTGTTTCCTGAGAAGATTTTTAAGAATCACTGACATATCCCTGGCATTCTTTAACATATTATGGTCGTTGTTAAAAAAGACATAGATGTTTGCGGGTTTGACCTTCAGTATTCTATGTGCTACTTCCTGCAATTCGTTTTTTGTATAATTGTGGGCATACCAGCTGGTCCGGCCATGCATCCTCAGATATACATTTTTTGCCGTGCAAAAAATTGAACGACTGAATTCAGGAGCATCAATCGATACGACTGTGATACCGAGTGATTCTGCCCATCTCAATATTTCATCATTAAACCATGTTTCATGCCTGAATTCGAGGGCAAATTTTTTTTCAATACTTATCTTTTTGGCAAATAATTCAATCTTTTCTTTTGCCCGAACGCTGAGATTGGGAGGCAATTGAAATAAATAATAATCTATAAATTCCTCAAGTGGTGAAAAGAGACTAAAAAATCTTTCCCAGGTTTTGAATGCTTCCGGAGAAAATTTATATTGATGGGTAATGAGGCGATTCACCTTTATCGCCCAGCGTAATCTATTCCCTTTCTTTGTCCAGGATTTTATCTGGTTAGGAAATGGAAAACGGTAAAATGAAGCATTGAGTTCTATGGCATTGAGTCCGGAATTATTGATATACCAGTCAAGGGTCAGGTCTTCATTCCAGTCATAGTACCATCCAGATGTTCCAACGAATATTTCCATGATTAATTTTTTTAAAAAGCAGACAGGACCAGGGGTGGTTCGTAAGCCGGGTTCTGTTTTTGCCTGCAGGACTTGCAGGCATAGATAGCCATTTATCTGGGTCCGATGTCACCACCGGACTCAAGCGACCT
The DNA here is from genome assembly GCA_026416055.1 of Caldifarciminota bacterium. Classification (GTDB taxonomy): domain Bacteria; phylum Hydrothermota; class Tepidihabitantia; order SM23-42; family JAOAFX01; genus JAOAFX01. Next base: position 24,371 of record JAOAFX010000003.1, on the reverse strand, counting down.
ACCTGTCCTGCGTCCCTGCGGGACGGAGCGGGCAACTCCATACAGGACTATTTGGTCTTGCTTCGGATGGGGTTTGCCATGCCTCCAGTGTCACCACTGGAGCGGTGGGCTCTTACTCCGCCTTTTCACCCTTACCAACCACCAAGAGTGGCTGGCGGTATATTTTCTGTGGCACTTTCCGTGAAATACCTACGGCGAGCACCATTAATGGTGCGACTACCTTGTAGATATCTCCCTTCCTGTTAGGAAGCATCCTGCCCTGTGAAGCCCGGACTTTCCTCCCTGCACCTTCAATGCAGGGCGGCTATCCGACCACCCCAAAATATTATAGACATCCGTTTTTGCCTGTCAATAGTTCAAAAAAATGTGTTCCATTATACATAAAAAGTAAGAATTAGAACTTTCAATTTTCTCAAAAAAATGATTAAAGGCAACATAACCAGCCATCATGATTGACTTTTTACCTATATTCAGTAAACTTCACCGTATGCTCAATCTTTTAAAAAAGCGTGGTATATTATTCCTTGCTTTTTCTAATGGTGTATCGCAGTTAGGTGATAGATTAACCCATATGGTAATCATCACCCTTATTGGCGTGAAATATCCGGGTAAGATCTCTGCATTCAGTGAATTTGCGGTAACTTTCACCTTGCCGGTATTGATACTCGCACCTTTTGTGGGTGTGATTGTTGATCACTGGAATAAACAGATGATAATGTTCCGCTGCCATCTAATTCAGTCAATATTGATTTTTTTAACCCCGAGTTTTGTGATTTTATTTGACAGTCTGGTACCGATATGGATACTCGTTTTTACATTCTTTGCGCTTGATGTATTCAATAATACTGCAAAAAATGCAGTCGTTCCTGACCTTGTTGAATATCACGAACTTGTTCCAGCAAACTCTTTTATTGTTACCGTAGCCCGTATTGCTACATTCTTAGGAATGGTTGGTGGCGGTTATTTAATAAAGTGGGTGGGCTGGAGATTGGGATTTTATTTGGATGGTACCACCCATCTCATTGCCGGATTTCTTGTTTTGGGGATGGGCGCAAAAGTATTATTCGAACCTTCAGTCAAAATAGATATCTCGTTGCAGAAGAGATTGAAGGAATCCTTTAAATATTTCCTGCTTGATATAAAAGAGCTCGTTTACCTTCTCTTCCATGACCGTGTTGTCCTTTTTGTGATGATTTCAGTTTTTGTGCTTCCTTTTGCTGCAGCCATAGCCTATACAGTTCTAATCTACTTAATCCAGCAGGTATTCAATATGGGCACGACTGGTGTGGGATGGCTGGGTGGAGTTATCGGCACTGGCATGCTCGCTGGTGGGTTACTCATGGGATTTTTAGGTAAAAGATTTAACAGGCCATTGATAATCATCTGTAGTATGGTGATGTTAGCTTTGTTTTTCATTATTGGTCCATTTTTTATAAATCCACTATCTATGTATGCCATTGCATTCATCTCCGGCATGGTCTTTTCTTTCGTCGGCATTGCCCAGGATACTATTCTCCAGGAGGATGTTCTGAAATCAATGAGGGGAAGGATATTTGCCACCAAAGAATTTGTGATAAGTTTGACATTTATGGTCTGTGCAGTGGGTATAGGATTGATTTCCAGTTCCTTAAGACCATTTGTTATCCTGCGGCTCGCCGGATTGATAATCATTCTTCTTACATTACTAGCAGTTTTTGTGCTGCACTCAATACCTCCTGAGACAAAGAAAAAGCTTTGAAGATTTTTTACTTTACAAATTTTGAAATATTGATATAATTTATTATGTTTATCAAAGGAAAAAGAATCGTCACGGATAAAAAAGTAAGTGTGCACAATCCGTATGATAATCAGGTGATCGAAGAGATTGGATTGAGCACGGAAAAGGATGTTGCAGAGGCAATCGAGATAGCCAGTGAAGGATTCAGAATATTAAAAAATATGCCTGCAGGTGAAAGGGCAAAAATCCTTGAACGAACAGCAAAGATAATTGCCGATAAGAAAGAAGAATTCGCACGAACAATCTGCCTGGAAGTCGGTAAAACGATAAATGAAGCAAGGACCGAGGTTGACCGGGCAATAAATACTATCAGACTTTCAAGCATTGCGGCAATTAGTTTGAAAGGTGAGACTGTGCGTATGGATATTGTCGGAGCAACAAAGAAAATGGCTTTTTACACCCGGGTTCCACTTGGAATCGTTCTTGCCATCTCGCCCTTTAATTTTCCTTTAAACCTGAGTTGCCATAAAATCGGACCCGCAATCGCAGCGGGTAATGCGGTGATTCACAAACCTGCGACAAAGACCCCACTCTCCGCTCTGATGCTTGCAGAGGCACTAATTGAAGCAGGTCTGCCTGAACAATGCATTTCGGTGCTGGTAGGGCCAGGTTCCTCAGTTGGGATGGCACTGGTTAGGGCTCCAGAAATAAGAAAGATCAGTTTTACCGGCTCACTTGAAGTCGGCGAGACAATCATGGCAAATTGCGGGATGAAAAAAGTGACCATGGAACTGGGTTCAAACTCTGCAGTGGTGGTATTCAAAGATGCGCCATTGAGACTTGTGGCAAAAAAAATCCGTAAAGGTGGTTATACACTTGCCGGACAGGTCTGTATTTCAGTCCAGAGAGTATATGTTGAAGAGGAAATCGCAGATGAATTCTTAAGGGAATTATCCCTTGAAGTTGCACAGATAAAATACGGTGACCCGATGCAGGAAGATACTGAAATGGGACCTATGATTGATGAACCATCACTTAAAAAGGCTGAAGAATTCGTTGAGGATGCAAAAAAACATAAAGGGATGGTGATTCTTGGTGGTTCAAGACAGGGCACAATTTTTCTTCCCACAATCATCTTTGATGTGGAAGAGAGTGCAAAGATAATCCAGGAAGAAGCATTTGCACCAATGGTGGCAGTCAATAAATTTAAAACCATTGATGAAGCCATTACCAGAGTCAACAATACAAAATACGGACTTCAGACCGGTATATTCACAAAGAATATAAACTTTGCCCTGAAATGTGCCAAGGAGATTGATTCAGGTGGTGTTTTAATAAATGAAATACCGACCTTCCGTGTTGATAATATGCCGTATGGAGGAATGAAGGGAAGTGGACTGGGCCGGGAAGGACCGGAATTCGCAATTAAAGAAATGACTGAGGAAAAATTGATAATATTTGATGAAATTGAATAACAAAGACTGCACTTGCTTGAATATCTAAGAAACTGGTTGATAAAGATTGAAACTGACTATGGCGTCAATCCGGTAATATTTGCCATCATCTATTTTGGTGGTGCACCTTTTTTCTGGATTTCGATATATAAAATTATTCACGGACTTAAAACCAAAAATACAAATCAGGTAAGACTGTTCGGTATCGTGCTTGGCATCACCACGATTGCCCCCTTTGTCTATGTCGCACTCTTTGGTAAGAATGTTCCTTTCTGGTTCTGGATATTTGCTGGTGTAATCGTAATTTATACTCTCTACAACGCGCTTGTGAGGATGAAAAAAAGACGATTATAAATATTTCCGAAGCTTTAATCCTGCAGCTATTTTTCTAACAACCTTTGTTAACTCAAAATCTAAATTATAGTTCAAATCTGCCAATTTTTAAAAATAAAACTGAGTGCCCGAAAGGGTCTTTACAATAATCAATCCATCCCACGTGGGGCAAACCTTTAGGTTTGCGTTGATAAAAATGCAGTGCTAAAACCCTGCCCGACATTCCTTTTTTCCTTCTAACGATAATGCTTTTTGTAAATACAAATCCAGAAGAAGTCTTAACTGGTCATCATTAAAGTGTTTATGCAGTTTATTCATAAAGGGCTCCTTTAAGAATTTAATATTTCTAATTCAATGATATTATTCAATGGGAGAGAGGAGTCCAATTTTGATTTTTAGCTAACATTTTTCTAACAATCTCCTGACAAAACTCCAGATTCAGGCTATGGTAGGTATTTTTTGCCTTTATCCTTCCTGTCAATCTTTTTCTCAGCACATATATGTCACCGAGCAGGTCAAGAATTTTGTGGCGTACAGGTTCATCAGAAAATCTGAGTGGTTCTGATGCATAAATCTTTTTTTCTGTTATGCCTATACCATAAGGCGGTAGATTTTTCAATTTTGGATCAAATTCATCGGTAAAAATAAATGTTCGTGCCGGCGCGATTTCCCTTATATAACATTCTCTCGTTATGTTTAAAGCAATCTGCTGTTTTCCAATATATGGATGTTCAATTTCCATATCCACATATAATGTGGTGCTATTCTCGGGTTCGTAAATAAGATAAGAATTCTTATTCTCAATGATTACCGGTTCATCAATTTCCAGTACACCGGTATCTACTTCAGTATGCTGCAATAATTTGTTTACAAATTCCTGGCTTGAGCCATCGAAGAATGGTATCTCTTCACCGAATACATCAATCCGGACATTGAAAATTTTTAATCCATATAGAGCAGAAAAAAGATGTTCAACAACCTTAACTTTACGTCCAATCGTAATAGTGTGGTTTTCTACGGTGACATTTTTTAAATTGTAAGGAATCGATAATGAAGTGCCATCAATATGGACATTTATTTCAAACTGATGGTTCGGAATAATTTCCACCCGACTCGTGCCACTGAAAAGGCAGTTTCCATCAAAAATGTATTTTTTCATTTCAGACTTCTTTATACAATCTCGCAAGTGCCTTCAACACCATGTAATGCTCACGGGCAGGAATGCCCGAGTATCGTTTATCAGGTGCGAGGCTGGAAAATACTCCACTTTTTGCGTGGATTACCACATTATCACCAATCTTTAAATGATCGCTTATTCCACACTGCCCGCAGATAACTACATTATCACCGACCACGGTTGAACCGGCGATTCCGCTTTGACCCATGATGAGACAATTTTTGCCAATCCGGACATTGTGGGCAATATGGACGAGATTATCTATCTTTGTTCCAGAGCCGATCACGGTGCTACCTATAGTTGCCCGGTCAATACAGACATTACTTCCAATTTCAACATAATCTTCAATCACAACATTGCCGATGTGGCTTATACGTTTGTATCTACTGAATTTGACATAACCAAATCCTTCCTTACCGATTACTGAATTCGCTCCAATTGAAACATAATTTCCGATTCTGGTGTTGCGGTATATCACCACATTATGTTCAATTGTGCTGTAATCACCTATGACCACATCTTCATCAATATAGACATTGCTTCCCAGATAGCAACCTTTGCCAATTCTTGCTCCTTTTTTAATAACGGTATGCCCATCAATTGTGCAGGATTTAGAAATCAATGAGCCCTCTTCAATGATGGCAGTTTTTGAAATACCTAATTTTCTCTTTGAGTCTGCGATTTTTTTGAAGAGATGATACATTGCCTTCCGGCAATCTGGGACGATTATACAATTTTTTTGGGGTATCTTCACTTCAGAGATGACAGCATCGGCTTCGGTCTTCAAATCTGGTTTGAACAAAAAAGTAAGAGAATCTTTTTTGGCTTCCTCCGGAGGCATAATGTTTTTTATTTCAATATCCTCGCCTATTAATCTGCCATGGACAATTCGGGCAATATCTTTTAACCGCATATTCCTATGCTATTCAACATGCGCAGAATGTCAAGATTGTTGTTGGTCTCTATTTTCAATTTTTCTTGACAGTTAAATAGTTTTAAATATAATTATTCGTCGGGGCGTGGCGCAGTTGGTTTAGCGCACCAGCTTGGGGTGCTGGGGGTCGTCCGTTCAAATCGGATCGCCCCGATTTTGTATTTTTAAATTGTTATACCTCTTCGACCATTCCAGGAAAAGACCGTCGTCTTTCAGCAATCTGTGATTGTGTTTTATTCTTTGGTCCTTACTTTCTCTCGAAAAAAGAAACCACTACTGGAACACCAAGCAGAAACATGGTCAGCCGGGTTCAGTTGATGCCGAAAGTCTTGAGGTGGCGAAGTTTCCTGATGGTTATTATTGGGTAAAGGTGATTGCGGCAGATATTAGAAATAATGCGGATACGAAGTGGGTAAAGGTAACAGTTGCTAATTTCCGGCCTAAAGTGAAATCCACAACACCAGCAAATGGTCAGACCAATGTGCCATTGAAGCAACGCATAAAGATTACTTTCAGCGAACCTATGGATACAATCAAAACACCAAGCAGGATTTTATGGACTGTAATCACAATTTCTCCGGGTGTATCAGGAGATTGGCGTTGGATAGGACAAAAAAATATTGAATTCATTCCAGACCCAAGTTTTGTGAAGAACACCAATTACACGGTACATCTTAGTTCAGGATTACAGGATTTACAGGGGCAGGAATTGATCCCATATACCTTTTCATTCACAACCGGTTCCCAGCCCGGTGATAATAATCTTCAAGGTTATCCCACAGCATTTCACTGGGAGAATGCAGAAGGAGCACCTTGGTTTGACCTCTATTTTTCTCCGCATATTTACCAATTTGAAGATTTTTATTTTTATGGTCTACTCTATCACCAGTATTTCGCAACCAAAACCGGTAATATCTGGTTCAGCAACCCAAGATATCTTTTGCATTTTGACCTGCCTACAGCCGGTGGAGATGAAGCTGGCGTAATTGCTGCTTACAATGATTCAATAGTCATTACCAGGCCTGGTCAGGGATGGATCAGACAAATCAAGAAATACAATCCTGAGAGGAAGATTATTGAATGGAGATATATCAATCGTGATACCACAAGAGACACAAAAAATTTGTGGCTACTATTTTTCTGAATGAATACCCCGGAAGGTTAGACTTGATTATCGGAAATGTGATGTAAAAAGATTCTGGAATGATGGGGGTTCTGGAATCAGTTCGGGTAATGTGAATAATTACACCGATACTTTAGTGCAATTGGGAAAGATATATCTCTATCGTGTTACTGCATTTGATACACTCGGATTGGAGAGTGTCTATTCTGATTCCGTGATTGCCAAATATGGTCCAAGAGAAGTAGACAATCCACTGGCAACGGCCTATAATAATGGACGGAAGATTATCAGTAGCCCAACTGGCGATGTGGTCTATCTTGTTTACTCATCTATTGATGGGATATATTATTGCTATTCGCAGGATTCGGGGAAGAGTTTTTCAAGGAGTGAGCTTGTAAGTAATCCAGGTGGTTATCCCGCACTGGCAGTGGATACTGGCGGCATTCCCTGTATCTTTTGGGTTTCGGGTTCATTTATTTATTATACAGGCTGGACTTCAAGCTGGGCACCGCCGGATACGATTGGTATGCCGGTAGTGAATCTCTCTCCACCATCAATGGTCTGTGATACAACTGATACTATACATCTTGTTTTTGCTCAGTATCGCTGGTTGCCCTCAGATACCGGTGATTTAGTCCATAAGGAAAATTTTCAGGGTGCGATTGTTGAGACATTATTTACCAATATATTCTGTCTAATGCCATCATTGGTGGTTGACGATTCGAGGAACGTTCATATCTTATGGCAGGGTAAAAGGAGTGTCTGCTACAAGAAAGGTGCGATTATTGATACGATTTACACCACACAAAGTGGAGAAAGACTTTATCCAGTGATTGACCGCTATGGAAACCGGCTAACAGTGGTCTGGCAGGACAGGGATTCTGGGGGTAATTTAGAGATTTATAGCCGGCACAAGACCGATACCGGATGGCAGGCTATCAAAAAGGTTGCAACAACTCCTGGTGAATCAAGATTTCCGACCCTAATGACAACCTGAAGATGGACGGACCTGAAGTCCCTAATCCTGAAAATGGGAAAGGAATAGGCAGGATTATTGAGGCGCTGGTTGTTGATGGAATGGGGTTGGATACCGCTTTTATTACGCCAAATCATTTAAAAAGAATTTCAGTATGGTTGCCTCAGAACACCTATTCTGATGGTGGGATAATCATCGATATATTAAAGATTAAGGGGAAACGGGTTGTTTGTAGTGAGATTGGGATATACGAATTTCCGAAAGCAGAAGAATATAGAGTTGCCTCTAGTCCGATGGGTAAAGAAGGTTATTTTGATCAAAGAAAAAGAATAAATAGTAAAAGACCTTAAATCAGCTTTATTTTTAATTTAAACCATAGCCTTGATTTTTCATTCGCTTTTTATTATAATCCGCTATGATTTTGCTTCCGCTAATCTTTTTCAAAATTGTGGTCATTGAGAACCAGATTTTCAAGATTGATACCGGTAAGTTATGGTACGAAAATTTGGCTATCAGAGAAGAGATTATTGATTATTGTATACATGAGAATTTGTATGTATTGACCGAGCGTTATGTGATTTGTATTGATACTGCAGATTTAAAAATCATAGACCAGACACCCCTGCCCCAGAGGTTCAATTTTCTTACCCTTAGCCGGGATGAAATCCTGCTTGTTTCTTCTTCAGAGATAATAAAATTAAATCGACACAATCTTTCATTTAAAGGGGGAATCGGTATCGAGCCGGGAGACTATGAACCGATGGTTTCACCTGTTCTACTTCCTGCACAAAACCAGCTCTACCTGATCAGCCACGGAGAGAAAAAGAGTATTATAAGGGTTTTTGATACCGAGCGAGGCAGAAAATTGTATTCAGCGACTTTTCCCAGAATTTCTGATTTCAAGTATCTTCCTGAGAAAAAATGTTTTCTCACCCTTGATAGTTCTACACTCAATTTCATTGATCCTGGATTGAAGATTGTGAAAAAAATAAAACTTCCATACAGAGGAGATAGATTTGTAGTTGAAAAATATGGATACATAATAACTAATAAACAGGCGATATTCTATATCAATCCCGAAGGAAAGGTTATTGATTTCCAGCCTGTCTATCTTAATGAACAGGTTAAAAATAATGGCTTCATATTTTTCAACAGCGAGTTTATCATCTTCATTGACCCATTCACATTAAGAATAAAAAAGATAGTGGAAAATAGCGAAGGAATACAAGAAATATACTATCTTGATAAGTATTACTACGTTGGAATCAACAAAAATGGTCAACCGGTGCTGTTTGATGTTCTGGCATCTGAGATCAAACTATTGAAAAAAAGGGACATCTTTCCACCGCTTTTAAAAACGAATCTTCAGCCTGTATCAGATTCATTACTTTATTATATCCAGTTCAATGCCTTTGCAGATGGGGTACGGGCAATGAATTTTTATGACAGCCTGAGAACAATTGGATTGCCGGTGGTAATCGATTCCAGCGTCGATAGTCTTTACCGGATAAAGCTCGGCGGTTTTTATAACAAGAATGAAGCGCTAAAAATTTCAGAAAAGATTAATATGCCGGTATGGATTGTTTACCATGAAAAACTTGATTATAAAATTGATTCGGTTTTTAAATTTAATGGCTTTGAATTACATATTATAGATGGTGTAATAAAAACAAGGAGTGAAAAATGAAAAAAATCATAAAGACCGAAAACGCCCCGAAGGCAATCGGTCCATACTCACAGGCTGTGATGGTTGAGGGATTTATCTTTACAGCCGGACAGATCGGGATATTACCCGAAACCGGCGAGATAGTTGATGGAGGAATAAAGGCACAGACCGAACAGGTACTGAAGAATCTGAAGGCTGTTCTCAACGCCGCAGGTGCTGACCTGAAGGATGTGGTCAAGACTACAGTTTATCTCACTAGCCCTGATAATTTTCCTCTGATGAATGAAATCTATGCACAGTATTTTACCATTGAACCGCCTGCCCGTAGCACTATCTTTGTATCTGGATTACCAAAAGGAGCACTCGTTGAAATCGAAGCAGTCGCAAGGGTTTGAGGCAGTTGAAAAGATATTGGAGATAAGATTCATAAATAAAGGTCTTTTGAGAAAGGCATTGACCCATTCATCAGCCGTGCCCGGTGCTCCGGAAAAATCAAACGAAGTCCTTGAATTCCTCGGTGATGCAGTTTTAGAGTTGATTGTGCGTGAATACCTTTTAAAGAAGTATCCGGAGATGGATGAAGGCGGATTGAACCAATTGAAAAAACGCTATACAAAAGAAAGTGTCCTTTATAAGATCGGAAAAGAATTAAAGATTGGTGATTTTTTAATAATGGACAGGGGTGAAGAATTGACAGGTGGCAGGAATAGGGTATCTAACATCAGCTGTTGCCTGGAGGCGATAATTGGTGCTCTTTATCTGGATCGTGGACTTCAGTATACGAAAAAATTCTTACAAAAAATACTCCTGAATAGAAAATTCCGGTTATCCCGGGATTACAAATCATTGTTAAATGAATGGGCGATGAAGAATAGAAATAAGATTGAATATGTGGTGTCGAGTGAGCAGGGACCTCCACATAATAAGATATTCTTTGTTAGTTTATATGTTGATAACAAAATGGTCTCGGAAGGGTGCGGAAAGAGTAAAAAAGAAGCCGAGCAGGATGCAGCACGAAAGTTTATGAAGAAGATTACAAATTCAGTTTGAATCTCTGGGTTCAGGAGTGATTTCCACAAAAACCTGGGCCGGTTTTCCAAGGAGTCGAGGAGACATAATCTTTTTGCCTTTTAATAGCCTGGTGAGGATCGTATCTTCTTCGGGTTTTAGTGCTTTTCCTTTTGCCACACTCACCACCTTACCCGTGGAATCCACCATCGCCCTTATTATCCCCTTTTCATATATTTCCTTATCGAGAATGGGGGCAAATTCTGATGAACTCATTTCAGGTTCCCATTTTTCGCCTGCCGTCTTTTTGGCATCCTCTGTTTCGATAGCCCGGGAAATGGATTTTAAACGAAATTTTGCATCTGTTAATTTCTGTGCTGACGGTGCTACAACTTCCTCTTTTTCCACCTCTTTAATGTCTTCATAAGCAATGCGATACTCCATACTTACCACCGGTTCCATGCGTCCATGCTGTAAAATCACAATTATCAGGATTGCAACAGCAAGGGGTACCAGAACTGGAAAATATCGCAATAATGGTCTTTTCTCTTTTTTAACTTTACTTAAAACATTTCTCTTTAACTGATAGATAAATTCTTTTGAAGGCTCTTCAATTTCTAACTGGTGGAGTGCCTCATCGATCTCTTTAAATTCCCTGACAATTTTCTGACAGTGGACACAGGTCTTTAGATGTTCTACTACTTCAAATTTCTCCATTTCATTGAGTTCGTTATCAATATAGGCACTGAGCATCTCAATGGAAAAAGGGCAGGTTGTTTTCTCTTTCTCGTTTTTCATAGTTTATCTTTTTCCAGTAGCTCTTTAAGTTTTTGCCGTGCCCGGGCAAGCCTGGACATCACTGTTCCCCGGGGAATATTTAATGCCTGTCCTATCTCTTCATACGACATGTCTTCTTCCACACGTAAAAGCAAAACTACACGGTACTCTTCCGGTAACTGTTCCATTGCCTTCATAATTTTTTCTTTCAAAATCTTCTGCTCCACCATCTCAACGGGATTATTTTTTCCATCATCATAATTTACCACCCATTCAAGGGGTTGAGCTTCGACCCTTCTTTCTTTATTTATAAAATTCAAGGTATGATTGACCGCAATCCTGGATAACCAGGGAAGGAATTTATGCCCGGTCTTAAAATCCTTTAGTCCTTTATAAGCCTTTATAAATATCTCCTGTACCAGGTCTTCAGCGTCATCCCGATTGCGCACCATCCGGTAAACAAGTCGATAAATCACAATTTTATAGCGCTCAATCAGCGGTCCGAATGCCTCAGCGTCGCCACTTTTAACCGCTTGAATAAGCGTTTCATCGTTTTCACTATTATAATACACGAAAAGTCCTGATTTTATTCCATCAAATTTCTCAAAATTGGTGCCGGCTTATAATCTTCAGGAATTTCAAAAACCCGGTCGCTGATGGGAACGGTGGAGATTTTTCTGAAGATGCTGGAAATGTTTATCTCTAAATTCTCTTTATCGTTTTCAATCCTGACCCTGGCATCTACTTCCAGGGGAATTCCGTCTATCTCCAGTATTCTCTTCTGCAAATTTTTCAATAATCGGTTCTCCAAACCGGGTGGGGTATATTGGCTTATGTAGTCCTGAGCCCTTTTATTGAATTCCTTTATTTCTGAATAACCAACAAAGTCTCTGGCGACCCACATTACCTGGTTTACTTCAAACTTTTCTTCTCCGGAATCCACCTTTAAGGATACAATGTATTTTTCACATTCAATCTTCAAGATGTGCTTTTTTTCCTGGGTTCTTTCAATTTTTAAATCTGACAGTACAGAATTCGTATCTGGATTGATAGTTGGTAATTCATCCTTCAAGGCGATTTCTGTGAATTCTTTTTTATCGGTATTCAGTATCCAGATGACACCCCTGTCAATTCTGAAGATTGTAGTAAGAGTTTGTGTATCTTTGGATTGACCCTCTGATTTTATCTCAATCCTCATCTTATCGCGCTTTAAAAAGTTACGGACAGCCATACAGACTTCTCCCCACTCCGAAGGTCCACTTGTTTTTGTCTCTATTTCATACATGACATCACCATAAATGACCGAAAAGAATAAGACTGCAAGGAGGAATTTTTTCATATTGACACCCCCAGATTTACCTCTGAGAAGTCAATTTTCCCTGTTTGTATAACTCTATTGCTTCCTTTGCTTCGCGGTTTGTTGGATCTATTTCCAATGCCCGCTGGAAGGCTGCTATTGCTTCTTCATATTTTTCTAATTCAAGCAATACCTTACCCATGTGGACATAGGCGAGACTGTAATTGATATTCCTTTTGATCGCTTCCTGGAACATGCCAACTGCTTCATTCAGTTTTTTCGATTTAACATATAGCAGTCCAAAATTGTTGTAGATCTCGGCAAGGTTTGGTTCTAACTTTAAAGCCTCTTCATAAGATCTTTTTGCTTCCTCTTCCCTGCCCAGTTCAGTCAATACAAGCCCTTTTAAATTGAAATATTCTGCAAGCCGGTCTAATTCAAGTGCCCGTTCAATTTCGTTCAATGCCAGCTCATAATTGCCCCGATAATAATAAAGTGTGGCACGGTCATAGTGGTCAAGGGCGTCTTTCTTTCTCTTTGTTGACTGCTCTTCTTTATATTGTTCTTCCTGTTTGGCAAAATATTCTTTTAGATTCTTTAAGATTTCACTGCTGAACTTTGAAACTTCCAGCTGCTGTTCCAGCAAATCTTTGAACTGTCGCTGAATTTCATTAGTCATACGATTGATCTGGCTATTGAGTTCACCAAATTTTTCTGAAAGGCGGGCAATGTCACCAAATGTCTTCTCATACTGTTTTTCAAGTTCGCCGATTTCACTTTTCATTTCAGAAATTAAACCTCTCACTGATTCCTGCATCCCTTCTCCGACTGCTTCTACACCTTTGCGCATTCCTTCAGCGAGACCGGCAATCTTGCCCAGGGACTCAAGATAATTACGGTTGAGATTGTTCATCATTTCAGTCATATTCGCGATATTACTCTGGGTTTTATCAAAGAGTCCTTCAACATTGCTGATTGCGGTCTGAATATTATTCAGTGAATTCAAGTAGTGCTGACTCGTGTTATTCAGGAATTCACCAATATTATAAATCCCTGTCTTTAGTATTTCACTCATTGTATCATATTTTTTCAGACCTTCCTGGATTGCAATCAGCTGATTATTCAATGACTCTTTAAATGCGGCTAAAGGCGTTTCGTAATTTTTAAGACTCTCGTTGAGGGCAAGGAGTTGATTGTTTATGACATTCTTCAATTCGTTTACAGGTGTTTCATAATTCTTTAAACTATCCAAAATTGAACCAATCTGGAGATTGAAGAAATTTTTCAAGTCATTTAAAGGTGCTTCAAGGCTTCTGATCGTTTCCAGAATGGTCCCAAGTTGATTGCCCAATGATTCCTTCATTTCATTTACCGGTGTCATGATTGAGGCAAAATTGTTCTGGATACCCGCAATATTATTAACGAGTTCATTCTTCAGACTTACCAGTTCCGATTTGATTATATTGATCAAATCATCAAGTTTCTGGCTTAGATTGTTTCCGATTTTTTCAAACTGACCGCTTATTAACTCGCCACCACTCTGCTGGAGTTTGGCAAATTCATTGAAGAGAACTTTTAATTCATCAAGTTTGAAACTGAGCGTTCCCTCAAAGTCTTTCAAGAGGTTTTGCTGAGTTGAACCCTGTTCCTGGAGGAAGTTCAGTAAAGCAGATTTTAATTCTTCAAGAGTACGGCTTAGTGCATCATGGAGGGCTGTGAATGTTCTTTCTGAAATCTCTTGCTGATTTCGGGCAACATCTTGATAAGAAAATTTCAACTCCTCTAATTTTACTCCAAGCATGTTCAGAGAATTCACGGTCTCGGTCTTAATTCCAGCAATTTCATTTCTAACCAGTTCGGCAATATTGTTCACACCATTTAAAATGTTTTCCACAATCTCGAATCGTTTCACGAGTTCTTTCAAAGTACTATCATTTTTCTCAAGGGCAGTGTTAACCGCTTCGGTGCCTGCCTGATACGTTGTGATTACCCGTTCAATCGCACTTTTTAAAATTTCGGTTTTATGGCTGATGTTCTCATTCAAACCATTGAAATTAACCTTTACCTCATCAAGATAACTTTTTAATTCTTCGCCGATCCTGCTCTGAATGTTTGCAATATTTATAGAGGCATCCTTGAGTAACTTCAACTCTTCTATCTGTTTTTCACCGGTGGTTGTTAATATCCCGAGCTGATTGAGATTCTTTTCCGAAACGGATTTGATGTTTTCAATTAGTGAATTCTGAAGTTCAGTAAGCCGGTCAAAACCGAGAATAATTACCTCATTCTGTTTTTTCAGCAGATCAAAGCGGCTCAGAAGCGAATCCTGTAGTGTCTGGACTGTGGTGGAAAGGATAACCCCTATCGCCTCGCTTCTTTGAAACATCTCTTCTTTTATTTCTTTGATACCATTTTTGAAGTCTTCGATTATAATCCCGTTCTTGATATTGGTGGAAAGCAGGGAACAGAGTTTGGCTGCACCATCATAAACCATGCACTCATTTTTGATACATTCCTTTATCTCTATTTCTTCACCAATTTTTTTGCCTTCACGGTCAAATATCTCTTTTCTCTTTACAAGAAATGGACACTTCATCAAATCCTCCCTTCAATAAGATACCTTCCCCTTCCCAGACGCCGCTCCTGTGCCAGTCTTTCATATTTTTCAATTGCAGGGAATAAAGAATCATCCCCTAAAGATTTCAAAATGCCCGCTGCCGTTGCATATGCACCAAGTGTCTCGTAAATCTCTGCATAGAGCATTGCTGTCTCTTTATCAACCGGTAGTTTCCTCAAAACCTCGAGGGCATCAACAGGTTGATTCTTTTTAAGTAAAAGTTTTGATTTCAAGATTATAGAATTACGCTGACGTGCTGCGTCCGGGCTCAGTGCCTGTAATTCTATTTCTGCATCCTTTATTCGGTTCAACGAAAGATAAATATCAGCCCTTAACAATCGGTCTTCATCTGAATTGCCTGCGATTTCTTTCAATCTTCTATTAAAATAATCATCTCTAATCTTCTTAATCGTTTTATATACGACACTCCGATCTTTTGCTTCCTGTAGAAGATTGGCATATAATGCAACGGTCTGGTTAATATCGCCTTTTTCAAAATATAAAAGCCCCTTTTTCAAAAGAATTTCTTCTCTTCTCTGAGGCACAAGTTTTTCTACTTTCTTCAAGAATTCAATCGCGGTTTCGTATTCTTTTTTAAACGCATAAATCTCACTCAGAAGTAAGAAGGCCGGAATCATTTTTTCATTTTTTATCGTAATTTCTTTTAAGTGGGCGACCAATTTATCAGCAAATTCAGGGTTTCTATCAAATATTTTTTTGAACAACCCTACCGTCCGGTTGAACTCGCCAATTTCTTTATATAATATCCCTGTGTAATATATCAGTTCATCTGATTTTTCACATATCGGGCTGAGTGTTTCAATGATTGTGGGTATTTCCTGAGGTGCAATTTCTGCAAGTTTTTTGTATATTTCGACTGCTTTGCTATAATTTTCTTCATAGATGAATAATCGGCCGAGGAAATAATAAGAAGGAATGTGATTTGAATTTTTTGAAAGGATCTGCATCAGAAATCCTTTTACCCATGGAGTCTCATTTTTGTCAATATTGAAGACTTCTTCAGTTGTATATAATGCATCCTCAAGATTGTTGTAATTCAGATAGATCTGCGCCAGGCCTTTTCTCGCTTCAACATCTTGTGGTTCTTCACTACAAATCCTCTTCATTTCTGTTATTGCAGGTTCGCGGAATGCCGGTTCCTTTTCCTGGGCTTCAATGAAAAATTTTATTGCCGATGATTTTAAATTGGCAAGATGGTAAACACGCGCCAGATTGAAAGAGAGCAGTGGTGATGGCATCTGGGTATTTAATTTTTCTAAGAGCGGTAAAACACGAGCCACAAGGGCGTTGTCAAGCTCACAGGCTTGAACGAGATGTCTTATACCTTCGGCATATTTCTTTAAATTCAATTCAATTACTCCCATTGCAAATATCACCTTGGGATTGGCAATAGATTTGGCCGAGAGAGTTTTTAATTCATCAAGCACATACTCAGCCCGTGCCGGCACAATCCTGGCTGTTAAGAGGTATTCTTCTACTGCTTCATCAATTCTTTTTGCCCTTGCCAGTGCCCTGCCCCGTGCAAAGTGGGCGGGGACATTGCTCTTGTCAACTGCGAGGATTTTATCGAGATAGCTTATAACTTCTGCTGAGTAATCAGTATCACCATCAAGGGCAAGCATAAGCGGTCTGACACCGTCGCTCAGATTTCCGCTCTCAACATATGCCTGTCCGAGTTTGAGATGAAAGTATTGTGCCTGATTACCGAAGACCTCTATTGCTCTTTTTGCCTCTTCAATTACCCGATCGTATAATTTCCGGTTGAAGAATGTATCAATGAGTAATATCCATACTTCACGGTCTTTAGGAAAAGCCTTTAATGTATCATAAAACTCGTCAATGATTTCAAAAAATGCCTTGGGATCAACCAGCTGGGCGGTCTTGAAAAACTGGGTGGCTATTTCAATTTCACCATCCTTTAAAAACGTGCGTGCAGCAGTAAGAAGGAGGGGGACTGCCTTTGGTCTTTCTTTTATTACTTCAATCAGTGCCCGCTTAGCGGTGTCTTTCTCTTCTTCTCTGTAAAGAAGTTCTTCAAACTTCTTTACAGCCTTTTCATATTCTCCTGCGTAAGCGTATCCGCGTGCAAGGGCAATATCGAATATCACTGGTTCTTTGTCACGAAATCTCGTATAAATGCCAAGTATCTCTTTTGAAAGTTCTGGTTTATGGTTTAGTATCGTGTCAAGTATTGGAACAAAGGTGATAATATTTTCTTCATTAATGTGTTTCTGGAGCAACTCAAATCCTTCGGTATCTTTATTCAAATTGATGAGCGTCTTTGCCTTCAATACAAGATAGACGGGATTGTCCGGATGGATTCTTAAAATTTCATCGAGTGCCTTATCAACAAGGTCAAATTTTTTATCTTCGAGAAGTTTTTCAAAAATGATTGCTGCGTTATCCTCTTCACCTTTGTGACTATAGCATAGACCAAGCAAGTACAGGCCATGATAATGTTCCGGTGCTTGCTCTAAAATAAGGTTCAAATTCTGGAGATATTCATCAAGCAATCCCCGGTCAATTTTATATGCACGGTCGATTACCTGGACTGCCTCATCAATCTTTCTTTGTTTCAAATAAAAATTTACCAGCCCTTGAATGACCAGCGGGTTATTCGGTTCTTTCTCAAATGCCCGCTCGTATCTCAGCATCACTTCTTGATATTGATCAGGGTCAATTTCAAGAATCTTGTCAAATTCGGTTATCGCCAGTGATATCCTTCCAGCATTGAGCAGGTTATCGGCGAGGTTGAATAAGACTTTTAAATTTTTGGGATTTATTCGCTGGAGTTCACGCAGTGTTTTAATTACATCATCAATCTTTGAAGGATCCTTTTTTAGCATTCCCTCCAGCCTCGCCAGAGAGGCATCAAGGTCTCCTTTTTTAACATACAGTTCGGTAATGAATTGAGTGTAGGTCGATTCTAAATCCTGGGGCGGATGGATAGAGACGAGTGTATCGAGCAGAGGGTCGATGAAATCCGGAAATTTTTCGTAAATACGCTGTGCCTGATTAAGGACTTCAGGCACATGTCCGGCATGGGCTTCGGTTTTAAGTAAAAGGAGTGCTGCATAAGGGTCATTGAATCGCTCTCGTGATATTGCCCTTGCCCAGCTTAAAAGTTGTTTCTGAAATCCTTCAGTTTCTAACAGAAATTCTATATTATCAAGTGCCAATTTACTTTCCTGGAATGTGAAGATTATCGTTCCATAGATGATAAGGTTTTCAAAATCCCTTTTTGAAAAAACTTTTTTTGCTACAATATTCTGTTTCAGCTTTTCATAACGGTTTATGAGTAATTTCACTTCTCGCTCATTGAATGCCCGTAGAACTTTAAATAATTCGTCATATTCTTCTTGTGATGTGTATAATTGAAGGAGAAAATCACCGGCATCAATTGATGTATAACGGAAAAAATAATCAGATAGAAGGCCGATGATTTCATCAACCCGGGCAGGATATAGCGTATGCGCCGTCTTCAATGTTTCAACCGCTTCTGCCCTCTGTTGATTTTCAAAATAAAGGCGTGCGAGTTCAAGGTACAAAGGAAATGATTCTTCAGTTTCAGTAAGATTGTCCTCCAGAACCTTTATGGCAGAAGTTATTTTACCCTCCCTTAAATACTCCTGAGCACGTTGATATGCTTTCTGGGGATCTTTTCCAGCAAATATTTCAAACATTCTTCGCCTTCCTCTTCAATTCTTCTTTTCTATATGCAAGGCCATCGACTATCGAATGTATGGGCTCACTACCACAGGCAATGAGCAAACCGGTTATAATACAGTCAATCGAATGCGCCAGGTTTGAACCTGCTATCAATCCCAGTTCTCTTATAAATCCAAAATTAAAGGAAAAGGCAATGATAACTCCAAGCGCAGTGCTCACTATCCGGGCGAACAATCGTTTTTTCATATCAGGAAAAAGATATAAAATTTTTTCTGTTACCCTTTCAACGATGAGGGACAGGGCAAGCAATAAGACGACTACCTTTCCCATTTGAGATCTATATTTTTTCTATCCGGCGAGTTCCTCACCCCTTTTTAAAATGTCTTTGCGATAGCAAATATGCTCTTTAATTGCTCGTCAGTCTTTCTTAATCGTGCTGAAAGTGTTCGGGTGAAAACCCAGAGTAATTTATAGGCAATACCTGTATCCTGTGCAAGGAGTCGGCGAAAATCTTCTTTTTCTATCATCAGAAGGATTGTATCATCATTGGCAATTGCTGATGCAGAACGGGGTGCATCATCAATCAACGCCATCTCGCCAAAGTACTCGCCTTCTCGAAGGATTGTCAGCGCTTCTTCTCCTACACCAGGCACGATAGTAGAAATTCTCACACTGCCCGAGACGATGAGGTAAAACGCATCACCGATATCACCTTCTTTGAAAATAACTTCATTCTTTTTCACCCGCTTTTCCTTCGAGATGGATAAGAGGATGTCCATCTCGCTCGGGGTCAACTCCCGGAAAAGGTATACCTGGCTTAATGCTTCTTTCTCTTTCATTACCGTGCCTCCATTACCAGACGGCACTTTTCACCACGTTTTACAGTTGGAACTTTCTCTTCCCATCTCAATAAACCAATTGATGCCCTTTCAAATATACTAACTATCTGAACCCGGGCAATTGTATAATCAGGCATCTTCTTACCACCAACAACCCGTTCCTGATATACATCAAATATATCGCCAACTGCAACTCCAGAATTCTCGCCCTGGTCTATATAAACAAAGACATGTGGCGGAGTTGTCTGAGTCTTGTAGGTCTTCACCTCTACTACATAACCTTCAATTTGTTTAGTTGCAGGGACAAAAGTGACATTCTCAGGTCCAAGCTGGGGATGATAAGGAGTGACAAAATCGCCTTTTTTAATTATCTCATAAGAATCTATCACTTTACACCTTGAGCCCTGTTCACCAATTTCATCGATTTCAGCCCTACCCAGCACAATTATCTCTTTACCCAGAAAGGCACCGGTTTTTGGATGTTTAATATCTTTACCATGTCGGTAAATGGTCAGGATATCTCCTTTTTTTACATCCTTTGCCCGATCAATATATATCGTTTTATAAGCAGTAATATTTTTTTCATCAGCAGGTTCAGTTCCGGTAATCCTGCCCCAGTACGGCAAGTCCTCGGTGAGTATGAAACCAGCTCGATGTATTAAATCTTCGCTGAAAATACGCTCCTCTGGTTTGACGACTGAAACAACTTCAGCTACTTTTTTGGTTGGAGTCGGAGCATAGGTATAGACCTCGGGAACGACTTCTGGTGGTGCTTCAGGCGGGACTTCAGGTACTACCCCCAGTGTTTCTTCAGGAGCTGGTGGTATTACGAAAACCTCGTCTGGATAAATCCAGTGTGGGTCTTCAATCTTGGTTAGATTTGCCCGCCATATGTATGGCCACAAAAAGGGATTCTGATAGTAAAATCCGGCAATATCCCAGAGGGTGTCCCCTGGTTTCACGGTATGGGTTGTCTCCTGTGCGAATATGGAGACAAAAATTAGAAGCAGAGCCAAACGCTTCATACTAACCTCCTTTTTATTTAGTTCCCTGCCTTATATAATTCTTCCACCTGCCTAACAAATCTCTTATACCCAGAATTTTACCTTTATCTTTAAATACCCGAGCAACCCTTGGTCCAATGCCTGAGGTTATCTCATAGACAATCGTATTGCATTTCTGTGCCAGTTCTTCGGCACGAATTTCTTCCTTGCCGTCTTTTCCTATAAGGGTCACGATATCACCGAGATTGGCCTCGGGCACATCTGTCACATCTATCATCATTAAATCCATACATATTGCACCAACAACTTTTATTCTTCTGCCATGGCAGAGTACCTCTGCATTATTTGAAAGTAACCTTGGGTAACCGTCTCCATAACCGACACTGACAGTGGCAATCCGGCTTTTCCTTCTGGTGCGGTATGTATGGCCATAGCTGATAGGAGTATTTTTAGGCACAGTCCGGATATTAACAATTCTTGACTTCAGACTCAGCACCGGTTGGAAACCACTGCCATATTCTATTTCTGGCGATGACCTGAGACCGTAAAGCGCGATACCTGGCCGGACAAGATTGAAATGGGATTGGGGATAACGAAAAATACCGGAAGAATTAGCAAGGTGGAAAAATTTAGGCCTTATTTTCAAATGTTTCAATTGATTTAACAATGCTGTAAGTTTCTTTATCTGTTGCTGCGAGAAAACACCATCCGATTCTGCCAGCGGAAAGTGCGAAAAAATGCCTTCAATTTTTATATATGGTGAACCAGCAATTTTCATGATAGCATCGATCGTCTTATCATAGGGAAAACCGGTTCGGGTCATACCGGTATCTACTTCAATATGTACGAGCATCGGTCTTTTATGCTTATTTAAACGGTTATTAAGGGCTTCAAAAAACGATAATTCAGATATGGTGGGGATAAGATTATATTCCAAACAGATTTCAATCTGTTCATCAAGAAGGGGACTGAGAATAACGATCTTTGATTTTATACCGGCAAGTCTTAATTCAATCCCCTCCTCAGCACTTGCGACGCCGAACATCTCGACGCCGAGTTTTTGAAGTGTCTTTGCTACTTCAACCGCCCCGTGACCATAGGCATCAGCCTTTATCGCGGCCATAATCTTTTTGTTCCTGACCTTCTTTTTTATGATTTCATAGTTGTTTCTCAGGTGGTCGAGTTCGATTTCTGCCCAGGTTCGTCCGAGATTATAAACCATTTATTTAAATATATACATAAATTTTAAAAAATCAAGAGTGAAATTTACTATTGACTTTGTCAATATTTTGAATAGAATACCCTTGAAGGAGGCAAAAAATGAAAAAATATTTCATACTGCCTTTTACTGTTTTGTTTTTTTTAGGATGTCCACCGACGTGGAAGAATGCCTGTAAGATATATATTGCCCAACAAGATTATCAACGGGCAAAGGAGCAGGCGCTTGAAGGGATAAAAATAGCACCTGATGATTATGAAGCATATTGCCTTCTGGGTAAAGCCGAACTTGGTCTTGACAACTACGAGGAAGCAAGTGCGGCCTTCCAGAAAGCTTTTAACAAAGATTCTTTGGCCACAATAAAATGGCTAAAAGGTGATGAAAATGGAAGGAATGTCTCTGCATACTGGCGTGTGTTTTACAGTACAGGGTACAAGGCTTATTTAGATAAAAAATATGAGGTTGCACTCGTTAATTTAAATTTTGCCAAAAAGCTCGATCCAGAAAATCCAAGCCAGTATATACTGGAAGGAAATATCTATATAGACACCGGTGAGAAAGAAAAGGCACTGAAGATCTTTTTCAAAATTCTTGAATTTGATAAAGAAAATGCTGAAGCAAACTATTTCATTGGTCGTGCATATTTTGACAAGCAGGCATACGATTCAGCATTTTTCTATCTTGGTAACTCTATTAAATCACATGAAGGTGAATACACAAAGTTGAAGAATCTACTCTTTAAGAATGTAGAATTTCAGCAATCGCTGGCCGGAGAATTGATAAGGTTATGGAAAGGAGAAAAGAAAGACGAGCTTGACCAGTTTATTAAAGTAAAACTCGGTCATGATGGTGGTTTATCTGCACAAGAAAAGAATGTAGAAAAGTTTGTCAAGGTAAATGAGGGATTAGGCCGGAGCTATTATCTTGTGGGTATCATTCACCTTAACTTAAAGAATGATACCCTCGCACTGAAGAATCTTACTAAAGCTTCAGAATTCATTCCCGATGATATTGATGTTTTGTTTTTCGTTGGTGAGATTTTAATCCGGATGGGTAAATGGAATGAGGCAAGGAAATACTTTGAAAAGGTGGTTGAATTAAAACATGATGATTTCCCGGCATGGTTCTACATCGGGGTGACCTATTCGCAGGAGAAGAATTTTAAGAAGGCTATAGAAATATATGAAGAAAAAGCACTTCCTTTAGAGCCTGAAAATGTTGATGTGTTAACAAATCTTGCCTACGTATATCGTGAGATAGGTGATACAAAGAAGTCTTTTGAATATCTTCAGAGGGCTGACAAGGTATTAAAATTAAAGGAGAAGAAATGAATACAAAGACCACAGAAACCATTCTCAACATTTTGATATTCATTGGTCTTGTCGTTCTATTATTTGTTGTGGGTTATCCCCAGTATAAAGAGGCACAACCGGTTAAAGTCCGTATCGGTGTTGACAAATTCTTTGGCGGGCTGCCTTTTCACGTTGCCAGAATTGACACTACCCGACGCTATTTTAGCATTGAGAAAGTAGCACCGGAGTTTGTAAATATCAGTGGCGATCCGCTTGAAGGTTTGATGAAAAAGGAATATGAGGTATGTGCGGTACCCTGGTATAAACTGTTGATATCACCGAGTATCAATGGTGATACAGTAAAGGCAATCGGTTCTATTACATTTAAAGGTATTGCCGACGCAATCATTATTCCCAAGGGTACGAAGATAAAATTTCTGAAGGATCTTAATGGAAAGAAAATTGGATATTTGAACGAAGAATCTTACCTTTTCGATTTGATTGCTCCAAATTTAGCGATTGAAAAGCTCACAAAGTATACAAAAGTGCCTTTAAGTTATGATGAATTGATTACTGCCTTACCGAGCAAGAAGGTCGATGCAATATTCGTCCTTGAACCATTCAGGAGTTATCTTTTGCACGCCGGTGATACAATCCTTGATGAAGGGTTGATCAATCGTTACATCATGCCTTCAATGCCCTATCTGGCGATTGTGATGCGTAAAAAATTCGTTCAGGATGAACGGCTTGCTTCGTTTAGAATGAAAAATGTGATAGATGGTGTACTCGGGTATCTGAGATTGAAACCCGAAATTGGCAAGCAGATTCTGGTAAAGAATAATGATTGGCCACTCGATCCTACATTTTTATCTAATATACGGATGCCGGACTTTCAGAGGCTTGCTGAGGTTGATATTAAAACGATTGAGACCTTTCAGACCTACCTGGTGAGGAATGGAATAGGGACCTGTGGTATAAAACCACAGGAATTTTTATTTGAGAAAACTGATTTTAAGAGATAATTCCGGTCGTGCTAAACGGGGAGCTAGCGGTGCCCTGAATTCCGTCGTAGAGACGGAAGGACCCGAAATCCGCTTAAGCGGGGTGAATACCCCTTGGCGCCAGTAGTTTCAGGGGCAACAGCAGGGGTCAAATGACGTTGAGGCTCGGGTCTTATGAAAGCACCGTCTATGAACCCCGCCAGGTCCGGAAGGAAGCAACGGTAAGTAGACAAGGGCTGGTCATAAG
>JAOAFX010000039.1 GCA_026416055.1 Caldifarciminota bacterium | reverse complement strand
GTGTTGAACCTGTAACCTGGGACTGGCCATAATGCCGATTATAGGCAACATAGCCAGGACCTATTCCATCTGGTGCCTGTATTGCGCTTGCAGTGATTGTATCCTGATAACAGGCATTATTGATACAGACCATCTCTCCAGTAGCAATATTCCAGTCATCCAGTCTCAGGCATGTTGTATTACAATAATAGATTGTATTATTTCTGATATATAAATCATTCATTCCCCAGCCACCATAATTACGGACATTTATTCCATAATCACAATTGAAAATCACATTATTTTCAATATTGGTCTGGCCAACTGCAAAAATTCCTTCGGGTGTGTTCCAGATTGCATTTCTACGCACGATATTATTGTCAGAAGATGAAGGCTGGTCGGTCTTATACAATACAATCCCTGCCTCATCACAATTGTAAACGACATTGTCTTGAATTATATTCAAATATGTGCCACGCTTGAACTGGATTCCCTTACGTGGATGGCAATCGTGTATCCAGTTTAGTTCAACTAGGCAATGATGAACCGGTGATAGACCGTCATGATTACCCAGATAAATTCCTTCACCAACATCGGTAATATCATGGATGTGGCAGCGCCGAATTGTGAGATAGGTAAAAGATTGTCCGGCAGGGTTAGCACTTATTCCTACACCTGTGAGGTTATGTATATGCAAATCTTCCATCAAGATGTGGTCGCTCGTGGTTCTGAATTTTATTCCATCAATGCCTGAGCCAGCATAGGAATTTGTGATTTCAATTCCGCGCAGTTCAAGATAATGGGAATTATAAATATCAATCACATTATCATAATTGATTCCATTTATTACTACGCCGCTTGAATAAGGCTGGATAACAATCCAGTCATTTGCAGTCCCATAGCGGTCAGCAATATTCCAGTTCATATTGTATACCCCGGGCATTATGAGTAGTGTGTCACCTGCCTGCAATAAATTGGTGTATGATTGTATCTCAGCCGGTGTATCGGCGATATAGGTTGTAGCAAAGACAAAACAGCATGAAAAAATAATAACAGAAATTCCACGCTGGATTGCCATCATAATTCCTCCTTTTGCTCTGCCATAATTTATTCCACTATTTTCATTTTAACAAGATATCTTGTTGTTGTCAAGGAGAGTACAACACTTATGGATTTGCGGGTATCTGTGAAAGTGGTACAATTACCTTTTACAGCATCATCTATCGGGATATTGAACGAAGAAAATTTACATTATTACATATGGTGATACAGTGGAAAGTGTTACAAGACCGGCTAAACGGGCGATGCGACCGACACCCGTGGATACGTTTTATGACGATTTTAATTCGGGTTGAATGAGCGAACAATGGTATACCGATGTTCCGGCGTGAAGGCGTAAATAGATGGGCAAGGCTGGGTGATTATGAATTTCAATGGCAGAGGGATTGCTGGTATAATCTTTCCATCAGAGTTCAGGGTGGTAATATTCGATGTTATCTAAATGGCGAGGAGGTAAGCAATAAAAAATAAGCAATATAAAAATGATGGAACATACCATAGTGGTAGTACTGGGATTGGTGTCTTAAAGCAGGAAGGAATAGTGGTTGGCTATTATGATGTATTGGTGCGATCGATGGAGTGGTATATTCAGAAAGACCTGCGACCATCAGGTATCCATTTGAAAAATAAAAATTAGTTTCTTGCCATCTCTCTTCAGATTTATGATATGATAAGATTTGCTCGTTTAGAAAAATTTATAAAAAATTATTAAAACGCCATAAAATCAATTGACAGGGCTTTAAAACTGGGTAGAATTGACAGAAAGTCCAAACCGATTTTTCTTTATTAAAGATAAAAACTTTTGCCTTAATAAGCTGATTAGAAATTTGGGGAATACAAATAGTTAAAGGAGTGGAAACATGGGAAGATTCCTTCTGACTTTTATTCTGTTTCTATCACTGAAAAATAGTGAGGTTTTAAGTGATACAATAATCATAAATGATTGGTGGTATTTAGGTCCATTTCCTATCGGGGTGCGGGAAGGAATCACAGGGATTGATTTAGATATCTTTGATGAAGAATTCCAGCCTGATACCACGAAAGATCATTTCAGTTTTCTTGTACCCAGTGGAGTTATTAAATGGAAAAGGATAAAAACTGTTGATGAACATATTGTAATAAAATATGAGAATGTAGAATGGAATGCAATCCAGGAATATTACGGTGTTGCCGGTCTTGCCTGTGCGAGTATTCTCTATAGTGAATTTGAATGTAATGAAAAAAGTATCGGTTTTGTCTCTGCCCGGAGCTTGGGTTCATTTATTCTGAATGGGAAGCTCTATCCAGGCGATCCCTATCATAGTGACTATGTACAGATTCCAGTAGTCTTGAATAAAGGCAAAAATAAAGTCGTCCTGAGGCCTGCTGGTTATGGTGAGCACTCATGTTCATTTAAAATAATTACCAGTCCACCACCACTGATGATAATTAGAAAGGATATAACCTTACCCGATTTCATCTTGGAAAAGAACTATTCAGGATACATCGGTATACCGATACTCAATGCTACTGAGCGGCTGATTATGAGTCTAAAAATCGAGATATCTGGCGACGGAATAAAAAAAACCGAAAAAGTCATTCCAAAAATTGTTCCTTTATCAGTGATCAAGGTGCCAGTGCCATTAGAAACTCAATATCGAATTGAAGGAAAAGATAGCACGCTTATTAAGGTCAGGGTGTATAATTCCAGCTATGAAGCAGAGGAATCGGTATGGGCGAAGATTAAAAGGCCGGATGAGCCCTATGTAAAGACTTTTATCTCTAAGATAGATAATTCCTGCCAGTATTATGGAGTACTGCCTCCAGAGGATTTCAATCCCGAATCAGAATATGGACTGATCATGTCCTGCCATGGTGCAAATGTAGAAGCGATAAATCAGGTAAGATCTTATTCTAAAAAGGAGTGGGCTTATGTCGTTGCTCCAACAAATCGGAGAAGGTATGGTTTTGACTGGCAGGACTGGGGAGAACTCGATTTTCTTGAAGTCCTTGAAGATGTGAAAAAAAAATTCAAAATTGATGAAGATCGTATTTATCTTACCGGTCATTCCATGGGCGGTCATGGCGTCTGGCACATTGGATTGTCCCACCCTGGTCTATTCGCTGCAATTGCTCCGAGTGCGGGCTGGACGAGTTTCCAATTGTATTTTCCGTGGTTTTTACAACGAAGTGAAATGTTTGCTGAGCCAGAATTGATAAAATTGAGGGACATAGTCTTAAGAAAGGACAACACACCGGTTTTCTTAGAGAATGCCTTAAATTTACCCATATATATTTTGCATGGTGGTGCAGATGAGGTTGTGCCACCACTACAGGGAAGGATGATGGCTCAATATTTAAAAGAACTCGGGTACGAGTTTATGTATAATGAAGTTGAAGGCAAAGGGCACTGGTGGGATATCGATTCAACCCCTGGTGTAGATTGTGTTGATTTGAAAGAGATGATGGATTTTCTAAGAAACAGAAAGAGAAATCCGGTTCCAGAGAGTATTATTTTTAGAACTTCAAACATTGCTCATTCAAATAAGGCATACTGGATAAGGATAGATGAGCTGGAGAATATTTATCAGGATGGAAGGATAAAGGCCGTAATTGATTCAGCAATGTGGATTGTGTCTTTTCCTCCTCTCGATAGTATCTGCGCTGAGTATTTTATCAGTATTATCACGGAAAATATAAGCGCTTTTACGGTTTTACCCGAGGATTTTAAATATATCCCTGAAAAATTTTCTTTTAATGTAAATGGCAAGAGATACAGATGTAAATATCAAAAGGAAATTACATTCACTAAATCTGCTTATGGATTCAGGATTAACGGCTCTAAAGAGAGAAGATTGAAAAAAACCACAAAATTATATGGTCCCATAAAGCAGGCATACTTCAGTCCGTTCATTTTAGTATACGGTACAATAGGCGACTCCATCGATACTGAAAATAATCTCCACCAGGCTCGACTCCAGAGTTATAACTGGTGGATAAGGGCAAATGGATTTTGCGAGATCATCCCCGATACTGAAATCACAGGTGTGCATATTGAGAACTTCAACCTCATCCTTTTTGGTAACTCTCAGACAAACGCAATTATAAAAAATATAAATAAAAGCCTACCGATAAATTTCAAGTGTAATAATCGAGCCATGCATGAAGACTGTATCATTGTTGATAATAAGATTTTAAAAAAAGACGATTTATGTCTCATGGAAGTTTATCCCAACCCATTGAATCCCCATAAGTTTGTTCTTTTATATTCAGCCACCACAAAGAAAGCACAGAAATATCTCAATCTTTTTCCGGTGATCTATTCTGGCTCAGGCCTGCCGGATTTTATCATCTGGGATGAAAATGCAGTGCGGTATGGCTGGACCGGTATAATCCTTTCGGGATTTTTTGATAAGAACTGGCAGATAGATAAAAAAATGCTTTACAAAAAATACTCTGAATTACTTGGTTATTGACAGACACTCTTTTATGAATATAATTAATAGACTTATGCTTCCGCTGCTGATCTATGTCTTATTATCTTCTGTTTATCTTATTCCAAATGATGCCGTGGAAGTTGAGATATGGCATCAACCAAATCTGAGTGGTAAATATTTTGTGGATACTGATACGAGCTTAAATATTCCACTCTTGGGTAAAATAAGTGTAAAAAACATCCCGGTAGACACCCTAGAGCAAATCTTAATTGACGAGTTCCATAAATATTACGGAGATGTCTTTTTGACGATTAATATTTACTATCAAATAAATGTGTTCGGCGAGGTCAAATCGCCTGGAAAATATTATCTTAAAAGCAGTGAGAACCTTGCCAATCTTTTAGCCATGGCAGGTGGGCCTACTTCAGATGGGAATACCAGCCGAATCAAGATTTTGAATCTGGGCAGGGAACGGATTGTCAATCTTGAAAAAATTCTGAAGAGTGGAAAGAGCATCCATGAATTAAGCCTGGTACCAGGAGATGTGGTCATCGTTCCCAGAAGATTCATGCCTGCCTTACAGGAATGGTCAGTGCTTTTTAGCATCGGTACCCTCATCTTGCAAATCATCAATTACGCACGATGAATAGAGAACTTACCTTTCAGGACTATCTGGATATAATTTATAGACGACGCATCTTGATTGTTATCTGTGTGCTTGGGGCTTCATTCAGTGCCTTCTTTATCAGTCTGAATTTACCCAAGGTCTATGAAGCAAAAGTAAAATTTAAACTAGAATTATCCGAAGCTAAACCGGTATTTTTTACTGAACTTTATACGCCCCAGAGGGTGGACCCCGTAGAGAGTGAACTTGAAATCATTCGCAGCCGGTCCCTTGCGCGTTCTGTGGTCAAAAAACTCGGGTTGAATTTTCTGGTGGATAATCACAATCGGTTGCTATTTGATTCAATTCAGGTTGGCGAAAGGATACCCGCTGGTAAATACATAATAAAGATGGAAAATGATTTTGATTTTGGTGTTTATGATAAAAGAGAAGAGTTAATTGGCAGAGGAAGGGTCGGTGAGATTTATAGCCAGGGTGGATTGAGATTCCTTTTAAAAGAAAGACCATCTCGTGATCATTTGGAGTTTACCATTTCCAACATTGAAAAAACTACCGAAGATTTAATGGATAATATTTCTGTGAATCAAATAAAAAACACTGCCCTGGTAGTACTGAAAGCGCGTTCCACTATCCCAGAACTTGCTGCAAAAATTGCCAATGCGTTATCCCAGGAATACATATTATACACGCTGGAGAGCCTGAGGCAGTCAGCGAGGGGTTCAAAGGAATTTATTGAAAGCCAGATTAAAATTTTTGGTACTGAACTTGATAGTGCGGAAGAAAATTTAAGAAGATACAAGCAGCAGAGCGGAGTTTTCCTGTTGAGTGAAACCGCAAAAGAATTGATCGATGCCATTGCCCAGTTTGAGGTGGAAAAAGAACGGGCAGTGGTGGAACTGCATGAGACTGAAAGCAGTATTAAAAAACTTGAAAATGAGCTCGCACGCGATGAGGCAAGTTATGGCTATTACAAAAAAATGGCGTCGTTTCCCACCATTTCCAGCAGTCCGCTTATAATTAAATTGAAAGAACAGTTGAAAGAACTGGAAATTCAAAAACAGGAATATCAGAACGACCCAGTAAAATTAAAACAAATTCAGGAACAGATTGCCAATGTTGAACAAGAGATAGCCCGCACAAGCAAGCAGATTGCGATGGCCGGCCCTTCAGCAGGTGATCCGGTCTTCCAATCGCTCATCACGAATATCATCAATAGTGAGACACGACTCATCGCACTCCAGAGCCGGATAGAGGCACTCAATCAAATCATTGAAAAGCACAACCGCCGGTTAAAACAACTTCCTGAAGCCGAGGTAAATCTCGCCCAGCTTGAACGACAGAAAAAGGCAAATGAAGAGATTTATACAATGCTTCTCAGCAAACTTGAGGAATCAAAAATTGCCGAGGCGATGCAGATCAGTCAGGCACGGATTATTGATAGTGCAATAGTACCTGACAAACCTGTAGAGCCTAAGCCAAAACAAAATGCAATCCTCGGATTTTTGCTGGGATTGTTGATTGGAATAGGGAGCGCATTTTTACTCGAATACATAGATACCACTGTAAAAACAACAAAAGAGATCGAATCACTCACAGGCATCACAGTTCTTGCGACGGTTCCCTTTGTGAAAAATAAAAAGCATAATGAAATTCCCACCATCAGTGAGCCCCATTCTGAGATAGCAGAATCATATCGGATTCTGCGGACGAATCTAGCTTTTTCTGCAACGACAAGACCAATAAAATCGCTATTGATAACATCAACCCTGCCCCAGGAAGGAAAGACCACAACCTGTATCAATCTTGGTATAACACTTTCCCAGCAGGGTCATCGGGTCATAATCCTTGATTGTGATTTCCGCAGGCCCAAACTCCACAATTACTTTCAGGAGATAGTCAAAGACAATCATAATGGTTTGACCGATGTTTTGATAAACCGGATAAGATTAAATGATGCAATAATAAAATCTTCCTTTGAAAATCTTTATTTCATCACCAGTGGAACTATTCCAGCAAATCCCGCTGAATTGCTTGGTTCCTTGCGTATGAATGATATCCTGAGTGAACTCAAAAATCATTTCGATTATGTTTTGATAGATGCGCCACCTGCACTGGGAATTGCTGATGCACGTGTTTTAGGAAAAATCTGTGATGCGATAATTGTAGTGGTGATGAGTGGCAAAACGAGTCGTGATGCTGTTTTGGAAGTAAAAGAAGAACTGGAGAGGGCGGGCGAGAAGATTATTGGCTATGTCTTGAATGGAGTCGATATAAAACAGAGATCATACAGGCATCGCTACTATTATTATTACCAACACAAAAAAATTTAGTAATCTATAAGATAGCAATAGGAATGATAAAGGAAACCTATTTTCCTATCAAAAAGTGGCTAATATTAATGATATTTCTAATCCTGCCCGGTTTATATCTGGGTAGAAAAATCTTTTTCCTTCTGAATGCTTATCACACCGAAAGGAGTCTGACAAGAGACATCCTTATACTCAAAGCTGAAAATGAGATGCTCGAAAAAAGAATCGCAGAATATAAAAGGGGAACTTTAATTGAAACAAGGGCACGCAACGAACTGGGAATGATAAAGAAAAATGAAAAGATCTTTCTGATAATAAAATGAAATACAGGCTTGAAATCACACCTTTTTGGAAGATTGTAGTCACTGGAAGTGATGAATTTTCAGATGGGGAGAAGGTTATTTTCAAGACAAAAGATGGTATTGATGCAGGGACAATAATTGGACCGGGACCAGCAGAAGAAGAAGAAACGGGCGAAATTTTGAGACGCCTAAATGACGAAGATCTAATTAAACTGGAAGAATTAAAAAAATATGAAGAATGGTGCCTGGTTGAGTTCAAGAATGCGGTCCGTGAATTCAATATGGATATGAAGGCAGTCTATTCACACTGCCAGTTTGATGAGGGACGGGTGATATTCTATTTTACAGCCGAAAAAAAGATGAAATTTCGCAAACTACACCGATATATCTCCCAGAAGCTAAATAAACGAGTTGTTATAAAACAGATTGGTGCACGCGATTTTACAAGATATTGCGGAGGTATGGGCCCATGTGGAAGAAAGATTTGCTGTGCAACATTTTTAACCGACTTAAAATCCATATCATTGAGGATGGCACGAAGACAGAATATTTTTCTTGCTCCTAACAAACTTTCTGGGATATGTGGAAAACTTTTGTGCTGTCTGAATTTTGAGGAAGATTTTTATAACGACTTTCAGCAACTGCCAGTCGTTCAGGAGCCTTACTTCGATGAGAAAACGGATAACTGATCCGGTTAGAGAACTGATAAGACTTGTGAAAACCCTGCGTAAAAAATGTCCCTGGGATCGAAAACAGACCCTTAGTACAATGAGGAGTAACGTAATTGAAGAGGCATATGAGGTTGTGGATGCTATCGAAAGAAAAGATTTAAGCGCGATTAGAGAAGAAATAGGTGACCTGCTTTTTCTCGGTTTTTTTCTTGTTCAGTTGCTTGAAGATCGTGGAATCAAACTAAAGGAGATAGTTGAATCTACAGTAAATAAATACAGGTCAAAGCACCCTCATGTGTATAAATCAAAAAAAATTGGAAGTGCTGAAGAGGTTATTAGATTTTGGCATAGTTCAAAAAAAGATGTATTTGAAGGAATCCCTTATATCCTTCCTGCATTGACAGCGGCAAGATTGATCCAGGAGAGAGCCGCAAAGTTAGGGTTTGACTGGCAGGATAAAAGGGGTCCGTTTAAAAAATTGATTGAAGAGATTGACGAATTAAAGAATACTACTTCCCGTAGAGGAATAGAGGAGGAAATAGGCGATATTCTATTTTCGTGCGTAAATCTTGCCCGACACCTAAAGGTTGAACCAGAGGAGGCATTGCGCAAGGCGAACAAAAAATTCGTAGATAGGTTCAGAAAGATGCAGAAAGAAATAGTGGCAGAAAAAAAAGAGCTAAATGTGCTGAGTATTGAGGAAATGGACAGAGTATGGAATCGGATAAAGAATAAAAAAAGATAAAAATCTACCCGTCGTAAAAACATAGATTATGACTTCGATCGAAAACGAGTTAGAGATTTTGAAGCAGGGACTAAAAGAACTTGACCTTCCGTTGACTCTGGAAATACTTAATAAGTTCAGAATTTACTTAGAAGTACTCCACGAGTACAAAGGGCAACTCCATCTAATATCCAATAACGATTACCAACGGATTGCCGTCAGACATTTTTTACCTTCGCTACTGGTAGTGAAATATCTAAAGAACGAGAAGAATGCCTGCGATATCGGTGCCGGTGCAGGTTTTCCTTCTATTCCGGTAAAAATTTTAAGACCCGATATAAATTTTACTCTGTTTGAATCAGTGAAGAAAAAAGCGAGGTTCTTAAGTGAATTGATTGCCAGTCTCGGTCTTTTTGGGATTGAGGTTATGGCAATGCGCGCTGAGGATTATAAAGAAAAAAGATTTGATTTGATTCTGATAAAGGCTGCTGGTAAAATAAAGGATCTTGTTAAAACGGTCGATTCTTTGCTTAATCCAGATGGAAAAGCAATCTTTTATAAGAAGGCAGATGTTGATGGTGAGATAAAGCAGGCTAATGAAAAGATTCGGAAAAAAAATTTTTTTGTAAAAATAGAAAAGACCACCACACCCGTGGAAAGAATGCCAATTTCTTTAGTCTTCCTTTATCGCCCGTGATTTCAATAATTATTGTCCACTACAATGCAATCAGGGATTTAAAAGAGTGTTTAACAGCGCTTGAAAATTCAAATATTGACTACCCGTTTGAAATAATCATTGTCGATAATGCTTCAGCACAGTCGATAAAAAATCTGATTCAGTCTTTTGCCAGGATTTTTAAAATTTACCTGATAGAGAATAGAATGAATACTGGCTATGCCCATGCGGTCAATCAGGGGATAAGAAAATCACGGGGTAAATACCTTTTGATTATCAACCCTGATATTTCAATCACTGCACAATCTGTAGAGAAGATGATTGAATTTATGGACAAAGAAAAAAGAGCAGGGATTATTGCGCCTGCCCTTGTAAATCCTGATGGAACAATTCAGTATACTTGTTTCCGATTTCCGAAACTTTTGACTCCACTTATTCGAAGGAGCTTTCTTAAATTTTTGCCCTTTGGTAAAAATGAGCTGAAGAGATATCTTATGCTTGATTTCAATCATGATACTATCCGGGAAGTGGATTGGGTTCTCGGAGCGGCAATGATGGTAAAAAGGCAGGCTGTTGAAAAAGTCGGTATGATGGACGAAAGATTTTTCCTGTACTTTGAGGATGTAGATTGGTGTCGACGTTTTCATGGCAAGGGCTATAAGGTCATTTATTTCCCGGAAGCTAAATTTGTCCATAAATACGCGCGTTATTCAGCCAAGAAAGGTTTGTTTTTATCATTTTTCAATAAATATTTCTGGCTGCATCTTGGTAGTTGTATGAAGTATTTCCTAAAGTGGAGCGGCACTTGACATTGAAAAAATTTTGAATAAAATTAATAAATGTTATTTATCTCGTTAATTATATTATCCAGTATTGATTTTAAGGCGTTTGACACACCCAATGATGATGGTACCAGTATTACTCTAATGTGGCAAAGTGATGAAAATTTCCAGTTATTTGAAATCTATCGCAGTGAGACCGCAGATGGATTTTTTGAAAAAATTGGTGAGGTAGAGGGTGTAGAGTGCACCTATCGGGATGTTAATTTGAAGCCCGGAAGTTCTTATTATTACAAAATTTTAGGGAAAAAAGAAGGTATCACTGTATCCTCTCAGGTGGAAGGACCCGTGAAGGCAATCGTTCAATATTTTAACCTTTCCCGTTTGCCCATGGCAGTATGTATAATAATCCTTTTTTCTGCAATAATTTATTACATCACACGCGCTAAAAAGCGAGGTAAGCTTTTTATCAGAAAAATCCCTGCACTCAATGCGATAGAAGAGGCAATAGGTCGGGCAACCGAGATGGGTAAACCCGTATTGTATGTTCCGGGCATAATGGATATCGATGATCCACAAACGATTGCTTCTATGAGTATCCTGTCAAGGGTGGCAGAGAAAACTGCTGAATACGGCACCCCCCTTTATGTCCCGACGAGTCGTTCAATGGCAATGACGATGGCGCAGCAGGTGGTAAAGGAATCTGCAACAAGGGTTGGCCGTCCAGACTGGTATAATCCTGATAACATAAGGTATATAACTGATGATCAGTTCGCCTATGTTTCTGCTGTTGATGGAATCATGGTTCGCGAGAAGCCTGCGACTAATCTCTATCTCGGCACATTTTATGCAGAATCACTCATCCTTGCCGAAACCGGGCATTCAACCGGTGCGGTCCAGATTGCAGGTACAGCCATGCCCGATCAGCTTCCATTCTTTGTGGCTGCCTGTGATTATACATTACTCGGTGAGGAATTGTATGCGGCGAGTGCATATCTTTCTCAAGAACCGGTTCAATTAGGTTCACTCAAAGGGCAGGACTTCGGTAAATTGATATTCATAACCGTGATTGTGATTGGTGTTTTGAGCCAGCTATTCAAATGGCAATTTTTTATCAACCTTTTTAATGTAGAATGAAAGTAATTTTACCTCTGGCAATTGTTTTTATCTGTGGTTTTTATATGCTCATCACATTCTTTATTCCGGCAAAATTTGCCCAGGACAGTTCTCAACTACTCCAGCTATGGTATCAGGGAGTGGCGGCATTCTTTGTTTTTATCGGAATATTCAATTTGATAAAGATAAATGTAGACCGGATTCAAAGGAGATTGAAAGACTGGGAGTATAGTATCATCCTTTTATCTTTTTTGGGTGTCATGCTCGTTGCAGGTTTTGTAGGGGGGCGTGACTCTAGGGTGTTTCTTTATCTTTTTGAAAATTTTCAAGTACCGCTTGGTGCTACAATGTTCTCGCTGCTCGCTTTCTTTGTGGCTTCTGCTTCATTTCGTGCCTTCCGGGCCAAGACGCCAGAAGCAACCCTCCTTTTGATTGCAGCCGTGATTGTAATGCTCGGACGTATTCCAATCGGTTATCTGATATGGGATAAATTTCCAGACTTAATTGAATGGATAATGCGTATTCCCAATACAGCAGCGAAGAGGGGGATATTATTCGGCATAGACTTAGGTTTGCTTTCGATGGCACTCCGTGTGCTTCTGGGAATTGAGAGGAGTTATATGGGTGGTGGTGTTGAGAAGTAAATCTTTTGAGATATCCCTGAAGATTGGGTGGGTGTATGAATATTTTTGAGCGGCTGAGTCAACTCGATCGCAGAATCATCTTTCTATTGGTTGCGATTGCGGTCATTGTTCCGATGATTGTTCCTTTAAATTTGCCGGTAGATATCACAAAACCTGTAAAAAATGTTTATGATAAAATAGAATCCCTGCCCGAAGGTTCTGTCGTCCTTGTTTCTACTGATTATGACCCCGGAAGTGAGGCGGAATTGTATCCAGCTACCGAGGCCTTCATTGAACATTGTTTTCGCAGAAACTTAAAGATATATATGATGGGACTCTGGCCAGCAGGGAGTGAACTTGGAAATATTGCGTTAAACAAGATCGCCAAATATTATAATAAGAAGTACGGAGAAGATTTTATAAATGTGGGTTATCGACCCGGTGGTGCAGTCATGCTCTTGAGTCTGGGCAGAAATTTTTCTGATGTTATTAAGGTAGATTATCAAGGAATTCCAGTAGACTCCTTGCCGCTCGGCAGGAGGGTTAAATCGGCAAGGGATTTATCGATGGTGATGACATTTTCAGCGGGAGATCCTGGAATAATTCACTGGATAATATATTTTCATGCCCGGTATGGTGTTCCAGTATGTGGGGCAACGACTGCGATAATGGCGCCGCAACAATATCCCTATTTAAGTTCAGGCCAACTCGTCGGGTTGCTGGGAGGATTGAAAGGTGCTGCTGAATACGAAACACTTGTAGAAAGAAGAGGTCGGGGATTGAGGGGTATGGATTCGCAGTCCATAGTCCACCTGCTCCTAGTGGGTTTTATAGGCCTTGGTAATGTAATACTGCTCTACCAGAGGAGAAAGAAATGATGAATACAATAGGGATATGGATTGGAGCGTTATTGACCCTTGCAATATATTCTTTCCTTTATAAAGATAACCCCTTTTATAAGCTTGCCGAGAACATCTTCGTGGGAGTCTCAGCGGGTTACTGGGCAGTCGTGCTCTGGTTTGACTATGCCTGGCCCAATCTTTTTGAGCCCCTGTTCAAAAAAGGGCAATGGTTTAATATCTTTCCAATCTTTATCGGAATTTTGATGTTTGCTCCACTAATTCCAAGGATTTCCTGGATGGTGCGCATTCCTCTAACATTCACGATGGGTGTTGCTATGGCCGTTTCTATCACCCAAATTGTTCAGGGCGATATATTCCCTCAGTTACAGGCTACTTTTCTGCCTTTAACAGGGGTATCTTTTTTTGATGCCTTTTCCAATCTATTGATAATTTGTGGTGTTATTTTCACATTGATTTACTTTTATTTTTCTAAGGAACATAAAGGTGTTCTCGGTATCAGTGCCCGAATTGGAATCTGGTTTATGATGGTATCATTCGGTGCGTCCTTCGGTTATACCATTATGGCGCGTGTCTCTTTGTTTATTGGTAGAATTTACTTTCTTTTACATAACTGGTTAGGAGTTATTTAAATGGCGGATTTTGAAATCAATCTGAGGGAATTTAATCTTCCAGATGTGTTACAATTCCTTATCCAATTGAGAAAGACCGGTGTG
The DNA here is from genome assembly GCA_026416055.1 of Caldifarciminota bacterium. Lineage (GTDB taxonomy): Bacteria > Hydrothermota > Tepidihabitantia > SM23-42 > JAOAFX01 > JAOAFX01. The sequence goes on along the minus strand of JAOAFX010000039.1, from coordinate 5,328 downwards.
ATCAGGGTGAATGGTGAATTGAGCGGCGAGATATTTATAAAAGATGGTCATATCGTCCATGCTACCGATGGTACTGAGAAAGGATTTGAATCACTCTTGAACTTATCCCTGGCACGCCTTGAAAAAGGGATTTTTGAATCAGGCGTGAGGACTGCTGAGCAGACGATTACAGAAGATGTCGGTAAACTTAATGAGAGTATTGAGCGACGGCGGATTGAATTTGAAAAAATAAAAGATCGATTACCACCAAGGGATGCAGTGCTTGCAAAATCGACTAAGGAATTACCGACCGCAGTGGCACTGCGCCGCACCGACTGGCAGGTGCTGGCGATGGTGGATGGTAAGAGGACGATAAATGAAATAATCGCTCAATCTCAACTTGGTGGCTATGAAACGATAAAGACTATAGTCTGGCTTAAAGAACAGGGATTGATCTATGATCCAAAAGAAGCAGAACGCTTGATGGCTGGTCTGATAAAATATCTGAATGCATTTTTCAAAACTTTTGGTAAGAATGGCCTGAACTGGTTTAAAAGGTGGTCAGAATTGAATCCGGAAAATCAGAATATTTCTACTTCAATAAAAATAGACGAAGAGACATTTGAAATTACTATTCAAAATCCACTTTCCGAGGAACAAATGGAATACTTCAGAAAAGATTTCGGAGATTTTTTTAAGAACGAAGGACCACAAATTTACGGTAAGTTACTATTTAAGAAAAAACTTGAAGAAATGGCTGCAGAATTGAAATAATAAAGGAGTGATGATGGAGATACTGGATAGGATACCAGGGATAATTAACTATGCGGTGGTGAACGCCGAGGACGGGTCAATAGAAGAAGTAAAAGGATCGTCAACATCGCCCCTTGGTGACCTGACTGCATTCTTTTCGTCAGCGGCCGAGGTCATTAAAAATACCCTCAATCTCGGTGATATAAATTTCATTTCCTTATGCTATGGTGCAAATCGTCTGATTATCTTTCTTCATCAAAACAAATATATCGGGATTGAGGTAGAGCGGGAAGAAAATCCAAGGGATTTTGTCCATAGGGTGAAGGAACAGCTCATTTTAAGAAAGGAAGTGCCAGAAGTTGTTGAAGAAAAAATAGTAGAAACTCCGGTTGAAGTTGGTGGGGAGAAGGTAGTGGCAGAAAAGGTTGCAGAAGAGGTTAAGGTTACGCCACCAGTGGAAATCCATTTGCCCCGAAGTATTAAATCCAAATTGCTCCAAGTGAATATGCTCGTTGAAGAATTCGGCAGCGGTGGTCAAAAAGCCCACTGGCTTGAAATTCTAAATCAGGGACTGGGTATACTTGCCACGGACATTCTACCGATGGTCGGAATTATACATGATAAATTAGACTTTAAGCAATCACCACCACCGGAAAAAGAAGATGAGATTGTTCAAATCTTGCGCACGCTGATCGACTTTCTGGTCAAGAAGGCAGTAGAAGAAATGGGTTCATCACAGGCACGGATAAAGGTTCAAACGGTGATTGAGAAAATGAAACAACTATAGGAGGAAGGATGGATGAAAATATTCTCAATGTTATTGAAGACCGGGGTTTAGGACTGCCATTTATTGTAAAAAAAGATGGAACTACACTTACATCAAGAACTGGGGAAAATATGAAGCAGAAGTTTGCACAGACTGCGACAGTGGTATTTGAGACAATAAGTGCACTGGGTAATGTTAAGATAGAAAACCTGGAAATTATTGGAAATAATCAGAGCATCCTCTGTGATATTAGCGAGGATGATCTTATCGGTCATATCTATGCTACTGCCCAGACACCGATTCTGGAAAATATATACAATGCTGTGAAGGAAATCAGGGCAAGGCATGAAGCAATTGCCCTTGAGGAAGAGAAACCCAAGGAAAAGTACCCACCAGATTTTCTTGACCAGTTGAAAGCAATCGTTCAGGAATACCTCGGTGATTTCACCGAAAGGATCTTTCAGAACCAGCTCAAGGCCCAGCGCATAAAGGTTGATTCCCTCTATGAAGAGGACATTCGGAGATTCATCTTTGCCCTTGGAAAAGCAGCAGGGATGATCGTTGGACCGACCAAGGGCAAGGATTTAACTAATAAATTGTTGGCAAAATTGAAATAGGAGGTTTTCATGGAGTCGATTTTATTCTCAGCACCATTTGGTATTGACGAAGTGACTTATCGATCTCTAGCGATAATTCCCAATTACGTATTGGTTCTTGGTGCACTCCTTTTGTGGCTGGCATTCATATTTCTGGGTATAATTGCAAGGCGGTATGAAATCGTTCTCGGTGAAAAGACTAACTGGCAATTTATGATAATCGCACCCACAGGTATTCTTCTATTTGCAATCATCCAGTTGATTTTCTGCGGAATAGGGGGTAAGATGATGCTACCTAAGGGTGGAGTCAATTATCTCGCATACGGACTATTCTTTCTATCAGGTTTGCTCTCACTCGTTGCCAATATGAGATTCCACGGTGTGACCCGTGGTAAATAGAGAAAACATGGAGGCATTATGAGACCGGATATAATTGCAGAAGTCATTTTTATGGTGGCGATATTGCTTAACATAATTTCACTCATCATTTTCGGAATTATTTTAAAAAGGCTGCTAAACTTAATCGGTGGAAGGGGAATCTGGATTTTTCCAATACTTGGAAGCATCTTTCTTATTGCGGTTGCCGGCTTCCATATTTACCGGATGGTCTTCTATTTCCCCCTTCTTAGTGTTGCAGGACCAGGTGACCTTTTTGATTTGATTATAGGTTCTCTCGGACTCGCCCGCATTGAAAGTTTTCTCTTTTTAGGAGCAGGACTTTTCCCATTGATTGGCGGGATTCTTTATTATTCGGCGAGTTCAAAATAAACCCTTGACACTGGAATTTTTTTAAATATAATCTATCGCATAGAAAGGAGGCATACCCTATGGTTAGAGAGTTTGCAATAGGTGGTGGTGTGATGTGGTTTTTGTTAATCTGTATCATCCTGGGATTGGCGATAATACTTGAACGACTCTATTCACTGTTGATTAAAATAAGATTGAATCCAAAAAGTTTCATGGAGCGGCTCATTTCAACAATAGATGCCCAGGGTGTAGATGCAGGTATCGCATTGTGTGATCAGACTTCATCACCCGCAGCAAAAATAGCCAAGGCAATTCTTGAGAAGGCTGATAAAGGCAAAGATGCCATGGAGGAAGTGGCAACAAGGTCAGCAGCTGTGGAACTTGCCTTCCTGGATCGGGGAATGGCGCTTCTGGCTGGTCTGACTACAGTTGCTCCGTTTTTAGGATTTTTAGGAACGGTTACGGGAATGATTCGTGCTTTTGCTGCGATTGCTGCAGCGGGTGAAGTAGAGCCGACGATAGTTGCCAGCGGTATCTCCGAGGCATTGATAACAACAAAATGGGGGCTTTTAATTGCTACGCCCCTGGCAATCCTCCATATCCTATTTTCAGGAAAGGTAGATGGTTATACAAGGGATATGGAAGAAGTTGCGGCTGGTTTGATCGATTACCTCATTGAGCATTATCAAAAAAGGAAAAAGTAGATGGAATTGAGGCAGAGAAAAAAGATCCAGCCTGTAATTCCTACCGCTTCGATGGGCGACATTGCGTTTCTGATAATAATCTTCTTCATGACGACAACAGTCTTCACCAGAGATAAAGGAATAAAGATGCTCCTTCCAGAAAAAACCCAGCAGGAGACCAAGGTTAAACCTGAAAATGTTGTTTCAATTTTGATAAATCCAGAGGGTGCATTGAAATTAAAGGCAGCGGGTTATGATGGAATCGATATCGCACCGGAGAATTACTCTGAAGTCCGCAGAATCATTGAAGAAAAACTACTGGAAAGGGATACCCTGCTAGTTGTTTCTCTGAAGACAAGCAGAGACGCACGATATCAGGCAATGATTGCAGTACTTGACCAGATAAAATTATGCCGTGTTGTCGCCCAGGACGGCCGGGAATTGAGGGCTAATAAAATAAGTTTAATTCCAACGAGCGAGGAGTAATGCGTAAAAGCATAATAAGAAGATTCACCCAAACTCCCCAGATACCTACTGCCTCAACTGCAGATGTCGCATTTCTATTAATCCTGTTCTTTATGGTCACAACAGTATTTCGCGCTACAACCCTCAATTTGAAACTCACTCTCCCTGAGGCGAAATCTACCGAAAGGATATTGATTCGTCGCAATGTTACCCATTTATTTATTGACAATAATGGAAGAGTATTTATAGACGATAGTCTCGTGCCAAAAGAAAGAGTGAGCTCCCGAATCGCGCCCAAGATTGCCGAAAACCAAGACCTCGTTACGATTTTAAATATTCACGAAGATATCGACTATGGAACTGTTGATGTGGTTCTCGACCAGTTAAAAGAAGCAAAGGCATTCAAGATTACATTCGCAACCGAATTCGGAGGTTAAGATGAACGACCACAAGATAATGTATGGCGTCTATTTTCGGGCAGGAATGTTGATTGGGATTGTTATTCTAATACTTCTGTTCCTTTTCGTCCCCTATGCCGAGGTTGAACCCTATAAATTAAGAAAGGAAATAGTGACAATGGTTGAGCAGATTTCTGCTGAGATTGAAAAATATGAAGAACCACCTCCGGTAGAAAGACCCAAAGTTGCGGTTGCGGCAGCAACTGAAGTTACTGAAGAAGCGGTTGAAACAATAGCATCAACCGAATTCCGAGAAGATATCATAAGAACCCAGCCGACCGGTCCGGAGATAGAAATAGTACCTTATTACAAAGTTGAGGTAAAACCCCAGCCTATTTCAATGCCGCCACCAGAATGGCCTGAGCTGGCAAAAAGAGCCGGTATTGAAGGTAGTGTACAAGTGAAGTTTTTACTCGACATTGATGGAAGTGTCATAGATGTTCAAATTCTCAAATCGAGTGGAAATCAGCTTCTTGATGAAGCAGCGGTAAAGAGTGTCTGGAAATATAAATTCACACCGGCAAGACAAAGAGATAAGCTGGTGCGGGTCTGGGTCAATAGAAAAATAGAATTTAGATTTAAAGAATAATTTGCGCTTGACAACAACAGAATTTTGGATAAAATAGATTATCTAAACTGAATGAAAGGGGGTGAAAAGAATATATAAATGTCAAGGTTCTCAAAAAAATATAGGTTAACAACAAAGGAGGAATAAATGAAAAATCTGAAATGGTTAAGTCTGGTATCTATAGTGATAATGTGCTTCGTAAGTTGCGGGAATGAGCCGCCAGAAGAGTTTTATAACGGAACACCTGAAGACGATTCTCTTATAAACGAATTGCTCGCCCAATATCCTGAATTTCTTAAGACCGATGATATTC
>JAOAFX010000038.1 GCA_026416055.1 Caldifarciminota bacterium | reverse complement strand
TCCCTGAATGAAGCCTTAAATCAGGCTGGTTTTAAATTAGTGGAAAAATGTGTTTCTACTTTCTTCCCGCTGAAAATAAGCGTATCTTTCATCATAAATTCATTCAATCTATTTCTCGGAGTATATAAGAAAATGTAAAGTGTATTTTTCCCTACAAAATTAATAATAATTCCAGCCTTGACAGAGTTAGTAAATTATTTATAATATTGAGGTGATAAACACTTTTGTACTGCTATTAAACATTATGTATCCGGAACTATATACTAAATGTTATACTTTTGGTAATGATTATGCTGAAGTGTGGTATATCATACCGGCAGATGAAGTGGATTACTCTCTCATGCGGGATTCAATGTATAACACTTATACATATCGGATAACAATCTATTCATATGAACAGAAAGATAGTGTGATAAGAGAGGGAATCAAGGGTATAAGGAGAGGAAAGTCAGAAATCGGAGACTTCATTCTTGATTGTTATCCTATTTTTTTATTTCCAGGAAGATTTAGTTATAACCTGGTTATAAATCTTTTTGGCATAAATTTATCAGCATCGGGTGAGTTTGAAATAGCAAGTGATACTATGTCATGTTATCTCAGCGATTTAATTCTGGGTTCAAAAAGAAAAGCAGATACTGCATTTGTTCGTAAAGGAATAAAATTCATGCCCCGGATTACATCCCGATATACCAATCTTGATACTCTATTTTCGTATATAGAAATATATGGTTTAGTTCCAGATAGTCTTTTTTATTTTGTGTATTATCAAATTAAAGATAGTTTGAATCAAAACTTCTATAAAAAAGAATTCGCGCGATTAAAATATGACTATATCCAGTTTGATACGCTATCAATCAGTCTTCTGGATTTTCGGGATGGGGTTTATAAATTAATTGTTGAGATATTTGAGCCGGCATTAAATTTTAGGATGAAAAGAGAATATGGATTTATGGTGAAAGAAGTTTTGCCTGAGATTATTGATAAGCCTTTTGCCTGGGAGATAAAATATTTAGTTTCTGAGCAGGAATATAAGAGATTTCTTAAAATGAGTCGTGCTGAGCAGATCGGGTATCTTAAAAGATTCTGGTCCAAGCGGAATTATAAAGAATTTGAAAAGAGATTGATTGAGGCGGATGCGAAATTTTCCACTTCGTTTATTAAGGGCCGGGATACGCCGATGGGACGGTATTATATAAATAATGGTGCGCCGGATGAAGATTATGCATATGGTCCGGGGGTTGCGACAAGGGCGGATATAAGGCATAAAGGTGCGCATGTTGATGAGCCGCAAGAAGTGTGGATTTACGAAATAAAAGGGCTTCAGGTGATTTTCAGGGATACCAACAAAGATGGAGTCTATGAATTAGTGGGATTTGCAAAACTTGGTGACAAAGAAAAAGAGGACTACTGGCAAAACCGTGAAGAAATCTGGAAGTATCTCCGTTAATGCTGCGAAAAACGGCGAAATGAGTGTATGTCTTTATAGGAGATAACCCTCCATAAGTATTCAAAAGGACCGGTTTTAAATTTCTTAATCCACAAATTGCTCAAGATGGCCTGGAAGATCAAAATAACCAGAACGATGAACAGACCCGAAGATATTCCTATTTTTCCAAAAAGTTCTCCCCCATATCCATAGAATAAAGTTGTGCATATTATAGATTGAAAAAGATAATTAGTGAGTGAAAGTTTCCCATAGCAGAAAAAACTTTTAAGATGACCGCGATTATATAATAATAACAATAACGAAATATAAAAAAGGCCAATTAAAGGATACCAATATTGTAACCTGAGAAGGCCCAAAAGAGATTGAAAGTAGGAATGTTTTTAGGAATGGTTCTGATCAAAAAAGCGTATAAAATGTTTGCCGATATTCCAATTAAAATTCCAAAAATCAAAACCTTTTTCAAAAAATGAAGATTATCCTGTATTTTGAAAGATATTTCTTCTCATAAAGTAGATTCCTAATAGGAACATGGCAATAACATTAAAGACGACAGAAAAATTCCCTAAAAAGGTGAAGAAAAAATAGTCTTTTATTCTCTGTCTGGTGATTTCAAAGAAATTACCTTTAGAATATATCTCATAGGCCTTTTCTGCTTCCTGCTTATAGATACTTAACGATTCTTCAATTTTTTTAATACTTTCCGGTTCATAAATCTTTGCCATCTCAAGTCCAAATGCACCTATTAAGATTACCAGAGGCAGGAGCGAAAGTAAAATTATTGAAGAAATAATGAGCCATTTGTTTGATAATTTTCTAAAAATCAATAAAGAAATTCCTGCTATTGCATAAAGGGAGAGGATATCTCCTGACCATATCAAAATGCCGTGAAAGAATCCAATCAAAAGAAGAACGAAAAGTCTTCTGAAATAAAATGATTTAAAAGAAACATTTTTTTCTTCCATTCTCTTTAATTGAATAAAAAAACCTGCACCAAATAAAAATGAGAAAATAGAGTAAAATTTTCCTTCCGCAAAGAGTTTTCTAACAAATTCAATGATTCTGTCTACAAAAGTATCTTCTTTTGAAGGCAAAATGAATAGTTGTAAGGGATGATTGTATAATTCCATATTCACAAAAAGGATACCCAACAGGGCAAAACCCTTTAAAATATCTATGATTTCTATTCTTTCTTTAAGTTCCAGTGGTCTTATTTTTTCCATAAATTTGGCTTATGAAAAATAGTTCCTGTTTGTATCATAACTCCTGCTAATTACAACCATTAACCTCTGGTTGTCAATCATTTTTTTACTGAAATTAGTAGCACTACAATTTTACATGAAAAGAACATTAAAAACTGAAAGTATTTAAACACAAGACTGATTTTTTCCTTGATTGCCCAATGAACAGGTGGTGTTGTGTTTGTAGATAAACCATCTTCTTATTTATGGAATTTTTAATCAAGTAAGGAGCGGATCTTTTTCAGTTCCTCCTTTACTTCTTTAATAATCTTCAGGGCATCGCTCAAGGGCAGGGTGAGTTGTTCAGGGCCCTGGGTTATTGAAGCAAGTTTTTTGCGGGCACCAGAAATCGTGTATCCCTGTTCGTAAAGAATCACTTTTATCATACGCACAATCTCAATATCTTTTTTTGTATAAAACCTTCTACCCAGCCGGTTCCGATGTGGCCGCAGCATGGGAAATTCTTTTTCCCAATAGCGTAATACATAAGCAGGGATTTCCAGCATCTGGGAAACTTCTTTTATTGAATAAAATTCTTTTTCCGCCATCCTTCCTCCTTTTTACTCATTCTTCAATGGTCTGAGCATCAAACTTCTCAAACCATTTAATGGTGATTTATTTTTATACAGAATTTCATAGACAACTTTTGATATAGGCATCTCTACACCATGTTTTTTTGCAAGTCTCATCACTGCCCTTACAGTAGAGACACCTTCGGCGACCATTACAAAATCTTTTTTTATTTCTTTTAAACTCTTACCCTGACCAAGTTTTTTACCAAAAGTGTGATTCCTCGATTCCTCGCTAAATGAAGTAGTAACAAGATCACCAAGACCGGACAATCCATAGAATGTCCTGGGATTTGCTCCCATCTTTACCCCCAATCTTTGAATTTCAACAATCCCCCTCGATATCAATGCCCCTTTAGCATTTGCTCCGAATCCTAATCCATCACTTATTCCACAGGCGATGGCAATTACATTCTTCAGGGCTCCACCGATTTCCACACCAGTCATATCATCACAAAGGTAGATTCGCAAATTTTCTGTGGTCAATTCCGATTGTAATATTTTTGCCCTTTCCATATTCTTTCCTGCAAGGACAACGGCAGTCGGTTCGTTCCTGATTATCTCATTTGCAATTGAAGGACCGGAAAGTACATAACATTTTTCTTTCGGATATGCGCGATTAATAATTTCTGAAGGCAAAAGAAGGGTTTTTATATCAATCCCCTTTATGAGGCTCAAAAATTCTCCAGTCTTGATTTTTATCTTCTTCATCTCTTTTAATACCGACCCCAGAGTCTGACAGGGCACAGCAAATACTATGAGTTCACTATTCTCTACTACATTTTCCAGACGCCAATCAATCAGGATTGGATCTGGAATTTTATATTTCAAAAGAAAAGGACTATTATCCCTTGTCTCCTGGATGTATTCTGCTCTTTTTTTATCAAACTCCCAGATTTTTATCTGATGCCCCCTTCGGTACTGGATAATACCAAAAACAGAACCCCAGTTCCCGCAGCCGAGAATTGCGATATTCACTTCTTCTCCCAGAAGATGGTCTTTGGCTCAGTTTTACTAATGAGTCTTTTTATATTGGAGCGATGGGCAAAAATAATCAGGACGCCAATAGCAAGTATCAATAGTTTAACATGTATCTGAATTCTCTCGCTCAAAAATGTTGTGACAGTCAGAATCAATGCCATACCCATCGATGCGACAGATACAATGTAGGTCAAAAAATAAATGATTATCCAGCAGATGAGCGCAATGAGAAAAGGTACCGGTACCAATCCCAGTGTTACCCCAAGGGTGGTTGAAACACCCTTACCACCCCGAAATTTAAAAAACGGATTGAAGATATGACCGAGTATTGCCCCCGCTCCGGCGAACGCCGGATAAAGGTCGGAATTTTGTGTTATTAATACAGGTAGAAATCCTTTGAGTCCGTCGAGTAAAAATCCGATGATAAAGAATTGTAGACCGAGCACCCTACCCAGATTCGTTGCGCCGATATTCCCGCTACCAATTTTCATCAAATCTATTCCTTTCAGCCTGCCTAAAAGGTAGGAAAACGGAATGATACCTGCGCTGAAGCCAATTATAAATGACATTATGATACCTTGGATCTTCATCTTTTACCCCTTTTTGTTATTTCGGTTTTTATCAACAGGGGCGCACCAGAAAAACCAAAGTAATTCCTAAAGGAATTACGTAGATACTGAATATAGTTTTCCTTTAAGTTAACTGTGGCATGAACTTTGAATTGCGGGGGTTTTATTCCAGTTTGAGTTATTTTTATAATTTCACCACCTGAAGGTGGATTCAACATTGAAGGCAGTTCTCTTAAAACACCGGCGTCGGCGTATTTGTGGAGTTCAGAATAGACATCAACGACAGTCTGGAGGAGTTTTTCAATTCCCAGGTTCATCTTTGCTGATACCAGTACAACCGGTGCAAAATCTACAAACCGAAACGATTCAATCGTGGATTCAATTATTTTTTTATGGATTTTTTTATTCAAAAGGTCAATCTTATTTGGAGCGATGATTATGCCTTTTGCCTTTGCTAACAGTAAAGAAGCGATATGACAATCTTCATGGACGACGCCCTGGGTAGCATCGAAGAGTACAATTCCTATATCAATTTCATCGATTATATGTATTACCCGCATCATGGAGTAGAATTCAATCGGTTCTTTTATACGGGAGCGTTTTTTTAATCCATAAGTATCAATAAGTTCAATCTTTCTATTATTGAAAGTAAATCGGGCATTGACAAGGTCACGGGTTGTTCCAGGTTTCTCATCCACAACCGCTCTCTCTTCTTTTATTATGGCATTTAAAAGGGTTGATTTACCGGCATTCGGCCTTCCAAGGATGGCAAGTTTTATCATTTTCGTGTCTTTCTTTATCCGGATTGCAGGTAATAATTTTATTGTCTCATCCAGAACTTCACCCAAACCAATTCCGGCTTCTGCAGAGACAGGAAAAATTCTGTCAAATCCCAATCTATAAAAATCGTTAATAGAAGGTTCAAGTGATTTATTATCAATCTTATTTACCAGCAATAACACTGGTTTATTCAATCTTCTGAGGATATCAGCAATCTCCTGTTCAGAAGGAACCGGTCCGGTACGACCATCGACTACAAAATATATGACATCGGCTTGCTTGAGTGCGAGTTCAATCTGATACATAATCTTTGCAGCAAGTATGTTGTCCTCTTCAGGAAAAAAACCACCGGTATCGATCAAATTGAACATCCTGCCCTGCCAGATTACCTCTCCATAAATCCTGTCCCGGGTGACACCCGGTGTTTCATGGACGATACTCAATCTCCTGCCCACAAGACGATTGAATACTGATGATTTGCCAACATTTTTTCTACCAACAATTGCTACTGTAGCCATAGTAATAATTCTTTTATTGAATAGGGGGAAATGATAATCTTTTCATTATCTATTTTATAATCATCAAGAAACTCACCTTTATCATTTACACAGTTTGGTGGAAGGATTATACGGTCGTATTTTTTCTCAAGCGGATTTAATGCATCATGAATATCCCTTCCTACCAGTAAACCTGAGACAGTAACAGTTTTGCCAAAAAAACGGTTCCTCACTGGCAAAACATCAATCTTTAATTTCTTACCCATCAACTTCGTTTTCAGATAATTGATATAGGGATATGCAAGTTCTCCGGTCACAAAAAGCATCTTACCAGAAATTTTATTTTTAACAGGCAGAGAATCAATCTCATCGAGCAATTCACGCACCATACCGATACCATTCTCGTATTGTGGAAAATCATCGTAGTAATCACGACCCGGAATTGAAAATCCTGCACGTATAAAGAATTCATCAGCAAGATAGACAAATCCTTTTTTGAACTTTTTTTTAAAATTCTTATGTAGAATATTCATAGCTTTTACTATACACCGGGCAAGCCTTTTATCCACACCAGGTAGATGGCTCAGAAATTTTGTCCGTCCTAAGGGAACTATACCAACTGAAGAGACACCGGGGAATAATTCTGAAAGGTCATGAACACTCCTGGTCAGATTTTTGCCATCGGTGAGTCCGGGGATGACCACGATCTGGCAATGAATCTGGATGTTACCTTCAATGAGCTTTTTTAACTGTTCAATGAGTAATCCTGCCCTCTCATTCTTGAATAATTTTTTTCTGAGTACTGGATTTGTAGAATGTACTGAGACATACAACGGTGAAAGTCTTAATTTTTTTATCCGTTTGATATCAGAAAGAGATAAGTTGGTCAGGCTGAGAAAATTTCCAAAGAGAAAAGAGAGTCGGTAATCATCATCACGAAAATACAATTCTTTCCGCAGACCACGAGGAAGACCCTTAACAAAGCAGTATTCGCAATCATTTTCACAATTTCTATATTCTGGTTCTTCAAAAACAAGATGCATTTCTTCACCGGGATTGAGATAAATAGTTTCTTTCCTGTCTTTTATTGAGAATATAAATATTCTTCTTTTTGTGGGATCATTATAAAAAAGATAATCAAATATGTCAAGGACACGGTGTTGATTTATCTTCAGCAGTTTGGCTCCTTCTAAGATCCGGTGTTTATTTGATTGCAACACCTTGAGCATACAAGATTATAGGGAAATTTAGTTAAATTTCAAGTATTTAAATTTCTATTCTAGAAATTAGAAATGATGATGATGCTCCAAGTCCTTACACTATATGCGGGTGTAGATATTTAATGGCAGTGCAATACTGAAATTTATTCGTAAATCCCTGAAGGGATTGTATATAAATCTCATTTCAAAATCTTAATTACAGGAATTAAAATCTATATCGCGGTATTGACAATCGAGGGTTTTTGGTTATAATATAACAGGATAACTCAAACAAGGAGGTGTTATGAAAAATATTAAAATAACTGAAACGCTCCTCATACTATTCCTGACTGTCATTAGTCTGGGTGCTAAAATCTACGAACCTGTTGATGAGATACCAATACTGAGAGCAAATGTAGAAGCGATAAGAATACCCGCACCATTGTATGATTCCAACCGGGTATGGACAGGCTCTACAGCGAATCTAACAAGAAAAATTGTTTTCGGCAAGTATTTTAAAGGGAGTGCTGATGATACATTGAGGATAGTAACAGTCCAGTCCGGCGGCACCAGATTTCTGGTCATCGCGACCGATACTATGAGCGCAGGGTTTGTGAAGAATGGCTTCCGGATTGAGACACCTTATGCATTCACAAGCGGAAGTACTGCTTATTCAGTAGCGGTAGGTGATGTGGATGGTGATGAATATACGGATATTCTTGCCGGTCATTCTGCTACTCCCTTCCGATTGATCTGGTTTGAGTGGGGTGGTTCCAACTGGGCAGCACGGGATTCATTTGCGGTGAATAATTCAATAAATGATATCGTCTTCGGTAATGGTGATAACAATCCCGCAACACGGGATTTTTATATCAATATTGCCCAGAGTTCTCCCAGTGGAGCAATAATGAGGGTCTTATGGACTGGCACTACCTGGGATACATTAAGAATACTTCTCAGTGGAGCGGTAGCCGCAAGGGGTGTGGCGATAGGTGATATTATACCTACCCTTCCTGGAAATGAAGTCTATGCTGTCGGTGGAGCAAGGTTGTGGCAGTTATACTACAATGGCACATCCTGGGATACGCTCACAATTTCCAGTGGTTTGACTGCTGCCTTTGATGTGGTAATCGGTGATATCAATCCTACCCTGCCAGNGCAGGAAATCGGAATTGTCCATGGCACGACCAGTTACCAGATCTCTATCTGGAACTGGACCGGTGCTTTCTGGTCTGGTGTTGCCTGGGTCTGGACTTCAACCTGGGGAACATCAGATAACACCATAGCAATTGGCGATGTACTCACCGATAACCCGGGAATGGAACTCATCCTTGTCGGCGGTGCCAGCACAACAGCAATACCTTATATCTTCTGGTATGCACCGAATGGCTCAGCCTGGATAAGGGGACTTCAGAAATCAGTATCAGCACAGAGTGATTATGGTGTAGCAATCGGTGATATAAATCGGTTTAGAGGACTGAATCAAGAAATTGTACTTTCTGGCGGAGGTTCACTCGTTGAAATAGAACAGCGTGACCTGGCAAATGATATCGGTACATATTATTTCCGGTTAAAAAATCCAACTTCGATCAGAATGGCAAATGATACAATCATTGTCACCATTTTCAACTCCGCTTCAAATCCCCAGAGCGGCTTTCCTGTCCAGTACCGGTTCAAAAACAATCCAGCAAGTGGCTCTGCAAATTATCCTGGAACACTTCCAGCGGGTGGATGTGATTCATTGAAGATTCCGCTGGTAATGAATTTTTTGGGTATGGATACACTCTATGTTTTCACAAATCTATCTGGCGATGTCAATCCGGGCAATGATACAACAAAACTCCATGTTGAGGTCTTTGATGAAAGCACACTCGTGGCATCAACCTTTAATGCAGTTCCATTTCCACCAGCGAATGCAACATTTTCACCAGCAGTCAATACACCTGAAACCTGGTGGCGGACTATCATTTCAGGAACATACAACTGGTCAAGATACACCAGTGGAACCAATCCAACATGTTCGCCACTTGAGGGCTATGCAATGGCTGGATATCCATCATACAGTGCAAGTTCTGGCAGTGGTGCGAGACTGAGAACGCACATAATAAACATCGGTCCCCAGCATAGAAAATTGAAGATGAGATTCTATATGTATCAAGACCCTGGGTATCAGACAAATCCTGATTCAATTATAGTGGAATTCTCTTACAATGACACAACTTACTATCCGGTTGCAGCGTTCCACCGTTATAATGCGGTTGCAAGATGGTATCTGCGTGAAGTAGAGATCGGCGACTTCCCTGCCAATAAAAAGGTCTATGCCGGATTCCGTGCCCGCAGTGGTTATGGTAATAATATGTTCATCGACTCGGTACGTATCTTTGCTACAACTCCAACCGCACTTGATAATGATGCTGGACTTGCTGAAATGTCAATCCAGAAACCGGTAGTAGTAAATAAACCTGCTGATGTGAATATCTTGATCAGGAATTTAGGATTGAATGCCTTAACCAGTCTGCCTGTTTACTTCACAACTGGTGGTTCAGATACAACCTGGGAGACCTGGACTGGGTACCTTGAGATAGGACAGTCTGCACCTTATACATTTGTCCAGAAATTTACACCTACAATAGCAGGTGAAGAAACTCTGTGGGCTGGTGTGAGACTTACAGGCGATGGTAATCCCCAGAATGATACGCTCTCCCGGATATTTACTGTGTGCCCTGCATCTTACACACCGCCATACAGCAAGGATTTTGATGAACTATGGGTCAACTCCTCTGAACCGCCTTTCTGCGGCTGGTATATAATTGACGGTGGTTCCCAGACACCACCTGTCATTGATAACAATGACTGGCATCGATACGTTTCTACGAGTCCGGCAAGAACGGTTGCCCGTGTCTACTGGTCACCAGTTGAAAGGCATAATGACTGGCTTATTTCACCAAGGTTCAACTGTAGTGCACCTGGCGCGTACATCCTCAATTACTGGCATTATTATAACGATTTCACAACTGCCCGTGTGGATTCCGGGCTTGTTCTGGTGAGCACCGACGATGGAATATCCTGGCAGTTTGTTCACATATATTCAAATGCGGACGATTCCGGCTATAAGTCGGTGGATATATCTTCTATTGTCCAGGGTGAAGATGATGTGCGATTTGCATTCAGGTATGTGGCAGAAGATGAAATGTTCTGGTATGTTGATGATTTTGTCCTTGATTTCACTGTGGGCATTTCTCTTGGTGATAAGAATAGAAAACTTGAATATTTCCTCGATGTGAATCCAAATCCATTCTCTGGTTCTGTTGTTATTGACTACGGAATTCCTGTATCAGGTGATGTAGAAATTGCAATCTATAATGCCCTCGGTCAGAATGTCAAGACGCTTGTTAAAAATAAGAAGGAGAAAGGTATCCATTCTATCAAATGGAATGGCATTGACGAATGTGGAAGAAGACTATCCAGCGGTACTTATTTCGTACGCATGGTTGCAGGCGAGAAGAAGATAACGACCAAGATCCTTATGTTAAAATGAAGACCCAATAAGAATGGATTCTGTAGCAGCCCCCTTCATAATTGAAGGGGGCTTATCTTTTATAATAGTTTCTTCACAAAAATTTTATAACCAGCAATGAAAGGAGTCAGAAATAAACTGATAATCCAGAATAGATCACCGATAAAAATATAGAAGGTTTTGATTGTAAAACAGGGTAAAGAACATGTGATTATATCCTCGGTAAAAAGTCCAGTCTCTTTTTTAATCCTGCCATACTGATCAACGACCATGGAGATACCTGTATTGGCGCTCCGCACCAGCGGCACACCATTCTCAACTGCCCTCAATATTGCCATGTCATTGTGTTGCTGTGGACCGGAGATCTTGCCGAACCACCCATCATTGGTAATGTTGACAAGCAGTTCTGCTTTACGCCTTACGAATTCTCTTGAGATTTCAGGAAAAATAGATTCAAAACAGATCAGGCAGGAGAATTTCAGTTCCCCGGTTGAAAAGACTGTGTATTCATCACCAGCTGAATAATCACCTTCTCCGAAATCAATCTTTTTTAATATCGGAATGTATTTATCGAATGGAATATGCTCACCAAAAGGCACGAGGTGGAGTTTTTTGTACTCCTGAGTGATTTTGTGGTATGGTTCGATGAGAACTGCGCCATTATAAATCTCATGTTTTTTACGATCATAGATGGGGGTGCCGGTCAAAATCGGGACATTCATTCTGTCTGCCAGTCCTGTTACTGAATCCTGATAAGCACCGGGTGTCTTGATAACTATCGGTGTAGCAGTCTCGGGCCAGACGATTAAAGAAAGTTTTTTATCCGGGCTCCTTTCCTGGCACATCTCAGAGAGTCTCAGCAGGCGTCTAAATGTTTCATCCCGCATCTGCGCTGTGAATTTCAAATTTGGATCAATATTGGGCTGGACGACTCCTAAAGTTATTTCTTTATTAACTTCAGGAGCAGTTCTTAACCTCAGATATCCAAACACCTGGGGCAAGATGAAGATCAAAATCGTTGAAATAATATTTTCTAATCTTCTCTTTAAAAATAGATAAAACAGTGCAACATTAAGCAGAACGAGCCAGAGGGAGATTCCATAAATCCCATATATTGAAGCCTGCTGAATGATTAAGGGATACCTTGCCTGAGAATAGCCGAGCGAGAGCCAGGGGAAACCAAGCTCGCCAATTCCTTTTAAATATTCAAGACCTGCCCAGATAAATGGCAAAAACCATAGTCCGATGACTTTTGAAAATAAAATGCCTGATGCTGCGTACAGGCCAAGATATAAAAACATGAGCACCATTCCCACAAGCATCAAGATTTTAATGTTAACATCAATCTGTAAAAAAACAATCCAGAAAAGAGAAAAGAGTGAAAATAGAAAGCCAAATGCCCAACCCAGAAAGAATGATTTTGAAAGGCTGGAATTATGGATTACATAAAGAAGCGGAAGTAAGCCAAACCAGGCAAGGAAATTCAGTCCGAGCGGATGAAATGAGAGCGATAAAAGCAGGGCTGATAAGATAACAAGAAAGATTTTTTTCATCGGACATTTCAAATCTTTATCATTTTATTTTTCTTTGCCGATTCATAAAAAGCATTCGTAATACGTGCAATCAACAAGCCATCTTCAGCAGTAAAAGGAGGACTGGTATTCTTGCGAATCGAGTCAATAAAAAGTTGTGCCTGGAGTTCACATGCTACTTTATAAAGATTCTTAGCAGGAATTGATGGTGTAACATTTACAAGTTCATCATGCAATTCCTTATGAATCTTTAAAGGGTTGAGAAGTGCTCCACCCCTTTTACCAAAGATATTACAATAAAGAAAATCTTTGTCGAATAACAAGGACCATCCAACTTCGATTGTGAGGAGTGTACCGTCTTTATAATTAATGATACACATGGCAGTGTCTTCAACATCCACACCTGGTTCTTTTTTATGTAATGAACCAAAGATCGTATCAGGTTCTTTCTCTTCAAGAAAATAGAGGGCGATCGCCAGCACCTGCGAACCAAGTGTCAGGAAGGCGCCGCCACCACTTTTTAATAAATCCATGCGCCAGTCCGAGAGAATCCATTCTTCCATTCCGAGAAGCCAGCCGGCTTTTAGATAATATATATCACCGAGTTCACCTTCTTTTATAAACTTTTTTAAAGTCTGGACATCAGGCCGGAATCTGCCGGTAAGGGCTACTGCAACTTTTTTTCCGGTTTGTCTTGAGACCTTCAAAATATCCTGTGCCTCTTTTAAATTTATTGCCATTGGATTCTCACACAGAACATCCTTTCCATATTTTAAGGCAGCAACGGTCATTGGCATGTGGAGATAGTTGGGCGTGGCGATTACGACTGCATTTATCTCTTCATCCTCAATCATCTCCTGAAAATCGCTGTATCTTCTGGGTATATTGTATTTATTTGCAACCCTTTCGAGTTTCTCGGTATCAGTATCGCATACCGCAATGAGATTACAATCACGGAGTTTTTTAAAGACAGGGATATGGGCAATCTGTGCATGAACGCCACAACCGGCAATACCGATATTTACTTTTTCCTTCATACCCCTAAATATAGATTGAATTCATAGTGGTGTGGTCTTAAATGAACCTCTTCAAATTCTTTTGTCTTTACTTCAATCCAGCGCTCAATTAGATCCTTGTTGAAAACATCACCTTTCAATAAAAATTTATGGTCTTCTCTCAAAGCATTAATCGCCTCATAGGAATTGGTAGGTAATTTTTCTCTTTTATCGGGCTTGAGATTATTTTCAATACCATCAAGTCCAGCAAGGAGCACAGCACTAATCGCCAGATAAGGATTGCTTGTAGCATCGGGAATGCGGTATTCAATATCAAGTTCTTTTTTGTTTCTTATATATGCAGGAACACGAATCGCTGAAGTTCGGCTGCCCAGGGCAAAATCGGTATATGTCGGTGCTTCAAATCCTGGGATCAGACGCTTATAAGAATTTGTACTGGGATTGGTAAAGGCACACAGCGCCCGTGAGTGATGGAGAATCCCGCCAATGTACTTTAGACATAACTCGCTCAGATTGTTATCTTTCTTCGGGTCATAGAAAAGAGAATTGTTTTTCTCACCTAAATACTGATGGAGATGGAGACCATTACCAGGTTCACCCATGAATGGTTTTGGCATAAAAGTGAGATATTTATTGTGCTTCTGAGCAAGAGATTTTAATAAGTATTTAGCCAAAAATATATTGTCGGCAGCCCTTACCAGGGGTTCTAACAACAGTTCTATCTCCATCTGATTGCGAGAACCAACTTCATGATGGTGATACTTTGCCCTTATTCCACATTGATTTAGCAGTTTTATCATTTCATTACGGAGATTGGCATAACGATCTTCAGGTGGACCAATGTGATAACCACCTTTGTACCTTATGGGATAGGTTATGTTATCTTCTGATTCACTTCCAGTTTCAATCCGGTAAAAAGCGTATCCTGTTCCCTCACTGAAGATACACTTTTCGAACAGGTAGAATTCAAGTTCAGCCTGGAAAAAAGCATATGTATTAAGTTTCTTTCTTAGATATTCGGCTGCCTTAATTGCGATGTTCCTTGAATCCCGTTCATAGGGAATCAAACTATCGGGCAGGTATACACTGCATAGAAAAGAAATCGTTTTCTCTTCAAAAAAAGGATCGATAAAACCGGTATCAAGATATGGCAGGAGGAGCATATCCCCTTTTTGAACACCTTTATAACCGGGAAGGCTTGAACCGTCAACACCAACGCCATCAGTAGTTATCTCTTC
The DNA here is from genome assembly GCA_026416055.1 of Caldifarciminota bacterium. Classification (GTDB taxonomy): domain Bacteria; phylum Hydrothermota; class Tepidihabitantia; order SM23-42; family JAOAFX01; genus JAOAFX01. The sequence goes on along the minus strand of JAOAFX010000038.1, from coordinate 4,924 downwards.
AAACCGCTCAGCCGGAATTGTTACATGATTAAGGGTTCCTATTAATGTGCAATATTTAAGGTCAATAAATCTTATACCTTCATCCAAAATTTTCTTTTTGAGGCGATTGATATCCTGCTTTTTCATAGTATTTTATTATAAAGAAAAACATCAAATAGTCAATAGTGACACAATAGCCATTGACCAATTTTTATTTCTAATTATAATACCGCATGAACATAAACAAGGATAAGAAAATACTATCAGGCAATGAGGCAGTAGCTCGGGGTGCATGGGAAGGTGGTTGCCATTTTGCCGCAGCCTATCCCGGCACACCATCAACTGAAATTCTGGAGAATGTAATTAAATACCCTGAGATTTATGCAGAATGGTCAGTGAATGAAAAAGTAGCCCTTGAAGCCTGTGCAGGTGCTTCTTTTGTCGGTGCCCGTGCGCTTACTGCGATGAAACACGTTGGGTTGAATGTAGCAGCTGATCCAATGTTTACCCTTGGTTATACCGGTGTAACCGGTGGGCTGGTTATCGTCACCTGTGATGACCCAGGCATGTGGTCTTCCCAAGATGAACAAGATAATCGCCACTATGCCCGGCACGCCAAGATTCCCCTACTTGAACCATCAGACTCTAATGAGGCAAAATTGTTTACTAAGATGGCATTCGAACTATCTGAAAAATTTGATAGTGTTTTTCTTTTACGATTAACAACCCGTATCTCCCATTCTTCTGGTATCGTTGAACTTGGTGAAAGAAAAGAAGTTCCGGTGAAAGGTTATATAAAAGATATCAAAAAAAGACTGGTTCTTCCTGCCCATGCAAGGATTTTGCACAGATTGGTAGAAGAGCGATTGAAGAAACTCGCTCAGTATGCAGAAACTTTTCCCTACAATAGAATTGAATGGGGTGACAGAAATCTCGGAATAATAAGCTCGGGTGTATCCTATATGTATGCAAAAGAGGTATTCCCTGATGCAAGTTTTTTGAAACTCTCTTTTACATATCCATTGCCTAAAAATCTGATTAAAAGATTTTCGCGTGCAGTGAAAAGATTGCTGGTAATTGAAGAGGGTGATCCGATACTGGAACAGGAAATAAAAGCGATGGGGATTGATGTAACCGGAAAAGATAAAATTCCATTATGTGGTGAACTCGACCCAACGGTGATAAAAAGGAGTTTTGGAAAAAAGACTTACAGGGTGAATATCGACTTGAAAAACATTCCGGAACGCCCTCCGGTTCTTTGCCCGGGATGTCCGGAGCGTGGGGTATTTTATGTGATAAACAAATTAAAATTGATTGCAACTGGAGACATTGGCTGTTATACACTCGGTGCCCTGCCGCCTTTAAATGCAATGGACACCTGTATCTGTATGGGTGCATCGGTAACAAATGCCCATGGAATGGATAAGGCAGGCGGAAAAGAACTGAGTAAAAGGCTGGTTGCAGTAATCGGTGATTCTACATTCTTCCATATGGGAATCCCTGGTCTGATTAATGCAGTGTATAACAAAGGTAACCTTAATCTCATCATTCTTGACAATTTAACGACTGCGATGACCGGACATCAACCCCATCCAGGAACTGGTAAACTTGCACATGGTGAAGAAGGTAGGAGAATTCTTCCAGAAGAAGTTGCCCGTGGTTGTGGTGTAGAATTCGTAAGGATTATTGACCCCATGAATTTAAAAGAGACTGAACAGGTAATAAAAGAGGCTTTAAATTACGAAGGGGTGACAGTCCTTATTTTTAGAAGTCCCTGTATTTTCTTACGCAAGCGAGAACCGCATCTCGTCGTCGATGTTCAGAAATGCAATGGGTGTAGATTGTGTTTGAGACTCGGATGTCCGGCACTTATGATGAAAAATATTGATTCGAAAGAAAAACCTGTAGCTTATATTGAACCAACGCTCTGTAATGGTTGTAACCTATGCCGGCAATTATGCCAGCATGGTGCAATAAATTCGTCAAAAAGGATTGAATGATGGATAAGAGAAAAAAAGAAGACAAAATAACGAACATCATCATTTGTGGTGTTGGTGGTCAGGGAATACTGCTGGCCTCAGATATTCTATGCACTGCTGCATTTTTAACAGGTTATGATGTGAAAAAAAGCGAGATCCATGGAATGGCTCAACGTGGTGGAAGTGTTATTACCCATGTCCGGTTCGGAAGAAAAATATATTCTCCACTGGTAGAAGAGGGAAACGCTGACTTCATTCTGGCGTTTGAAAAACTTGAGGCACTGAGATACAGCTATTTCCTTAAAAAGGATTGTCGGATAATTGTGAACGATCTGCAATTGCCGCCGTTAAGTGTCCTCACGGGAGAAAAAGAATATCCTGATAATGTAATTAAAATACTCAAGACCTTAGGGAAGGTTGATGTAATTCAGGCGCATGATATTGCATTGAGGTTAGGAAATGTTCGGGTCACAAATGTGGTTCTTTTAGGCAGTCTTTCCCGCTATTTAAATTTTCCAGAAAATATCTGGATTGATGCGCTGAAAGAGAATGTCAAACCCCAGTATCAGGATTTGAACATCAAGGCATTTGAACTAGGCAAGGCAGCAGTCTGAGAGAATTGGAGTAATACCGACTCCCGTATTGAAATAATAGTACCATCCTTGACATCACCTGTTTTATATGTAAAATTGGTCTATGAAAGGAATCATTATAAGCAGGAATAAAAATATTGTTTTGTTGCTGGTTGTTCATTTCTTCGTGTTCGGCTTTGGACAGGATCTTGATACCATAATCAAAAGAACTGTCGTCAATTACCAGAATCTGAAGAGTTTCTATATCGAATTCAAGCAGCAATTCTGTGAGAAAGGTTCAGGAATCTGCCAGACTTTTGATGGTGCTATATACTTTCTAAAACCAAACTTTTTTAGAATGGAGATAAAAAATCCAAAGCAGATCTATGTGGGTGATAGTGCCTCATTGTGGATTTATCTACCGGACAGAAAAAAAGCTATACGCCAGCATCTTGGTACTGATATTCCATTTGCAATAAATCCCGACATCTTTCTTAAAAATTACGAAGAAAGGTTTAATGCCGAATTGAAAAAAGGGCAGGACTTTGAAATAATCCTTACGCCCAAAGAAGAGACAGAAATATATAAAAAGATAATCGTGGTGATTGATCCACAAAAATATGAGATTAAAGGACTCACAATTCTTGATGAGACTGAATCTGAGAATAAATTTATCTTCAAAAATATCCAGCTAAATAAGAAGATTTCAAAAAAGATCTTTGAATTTAAACCACCAAAAGGGACTGAGGTCATTGAACAATAAGTTTGTGATGGACAACCGGTGTTTTGCCTGCGGTACGGAAAATCCAGTTGGAATGCACCTTGATATCCGTGATGATGAAAATGGTGTTTATGCACTGGTGAAACTTAATTCTGCATTTCAGGGGTATCACAATATCATACATGGCGGTATTGTATCCACAATCCTTGATGAGATGGCAGTGTGGGCTTCTTTTAAAAAAGGATGCAAGGCAGTCACTGCTGAGTTGAACGTGCGTTTAAAAAAACCGATGCTTGCTGATACCGAGTATATCGCTACTGGAAGGGTAGTGAATGTTAAATATAATATGGTAATAGCACAGGCCGAAATTAAAGAGAGAAATAATGAAATAGTCGCCTGGGCTGATGTAAAATTAATAAAAATTGGTTAAGGCATATTTTATCTCCTTGGGCTGTCCGAAAAATCTTGTTGATACTGAAAAGATAATGGGTATCCTTGGAAAAAATGGAGTTACTCTCGTTCAGCATTTAAAAGATAGTGATATAATCGTCATCAATACCTGCGGATTTATTAAACCGGCACTGAAGGAGACTGAAACTGAGATAAAACGTTTGTTACCCCATAAGGAGAAAATCTTCGTTTATGGATGTGCTGTCAACCGGGCAGGAGAACAGCTTAGGAAAAAATTTCCTGACATTAAGAGGTGGTATCATATTGATGAAAGGAGCAGACTCATAAAAGACATTATAAACAAAAATCCCGAAACCGATGCAAGAGTACTTTCCACAATAGGCTATGCCTATCTAAAAATTGCTGACGGATGTTCAAATCACTGCTCGTATTGCACCATACCATCAATAAAGGGTGAATATAAGAGCGCAGATTTTACCAGCCTCATAGCTGAAGCCAGGGCTCTTATCAAACTCGGCATTAAAGAAATAATCCTCATTGCCCAGGATACAGCTCGCTACGGGCTTGATCTCTATGACAAGAAAATGATTGTGCCATTGATAAGACAAATTTCAAGAATAAAAGGGATTGAATGGATAAGGCTATTATACGTCCATCCCTGTTCACTTGATGATGAGCTGATTTCTGAAATAAAGCATAATCCTCGTGTCTGTAAATATCTTGAAATTCCGCTACAACATATAAACGACCGCATTCTGAAATTGATGAATCGTAATATTACAAAAAAAGAAATTATCATGAAATTAGAGAAGTTGAAAGGAATAACATTACGTACAACAGTAATTGTGGGGTTTCCAACCGAAACTGAAGAAGAATTTGAAGAACTCTATGATTTTTTAAGTGCTGGTTATTTTGATTGGTTTGGAGTCTTTAAATATCAGCGGGAAAAAGGGACACCGGCCTGGTCTTTAAAACCATTATCCCCGACCACAGTCAATGAGCGATTTCTTAAGATGATAAAACTCCAGCAGCGCCTTATCAAAAACAAAAACCGAGCAAGGTTAAACAAAGTCTTTAAGGTTTTAGTCCACAGAAAGAATAAATACTTCATTGGTCATACTGAGTTCTCGGCACCCGAGATCGATGGCCAGGTCATAATAAAAACGAACAATATCGTGCAAGGTAATTTCTATATGTGTAAAATCAGACGAACAAAAGGGGTTGATCTCTGTGCTTGGTAGCTGTCTCTTATACACATCTCC
>JAOAFX010000037.1 GCA_026416055.1 Caldifarciminota bacterium | reverse complement strand
ATACTGGACATGCATAATGTAGTTATCACCAATTGAATCGTCGATTGTACAATTTATTATCTCAAAATAGGCATTGCTATTTTCGGTGCTTATAACAATCGGTGACCAGGGTGTTGGAGTCGCATTACCATCGCCACGGCCATAAATCAGGGTATTTTCAACCCTCGAAGAATCACCCCACAACTTTACACCATCACAGGAGTTATTGGCAACGATGCACTTATGGATATAGGTCCTCTTTGCTTTAGAATCGAGACCATCACCATAATTATGTGTTGCCGTGGTATTGCATATCTCAATCGGGCCTTCTGATGACTCAATACCAAAACCATCAGGTCTATTATAAGGACGATTAGAGCCATCACCACCCTGATAATAATGGCCGCTATAAGAAAGGTTACAGCCCTTTATTAAAACATTACGCCAGCCACCCTGCTGTCCAGCAGGACCTCCAATAGAACCGAAACCGCAATAAGTTATCCGGCAATCCAGTATCTTTAAATCGTTCACATCGCCAATATCAATTCCAAATTCATCAATATGGTGGATATTTAAATTCTTAAGAATAACATGTTCAACCGGTCCATTAATTCCAGAAATTGCCTCTCGAAACTCACGTCCATTGTTACTCGTAATTTCAAAATTTTCAATACGAACATAACTGCAATTTGAGATATCAAATGCACATAATAGATTATTTTCGCCTGCTATGACCGGCATGGCATTTCTGTCACGTGCAAAAACAACGAGAGTATCTCCGGGCTGTAGATGGGTAACTGCATGAGCAATGGTTCGAAAGGGTTTGTCGATTGTGCCTGGATTGTTGTCATTACCATCAGGGGCGACATAGTATTGACCGGTATAATTTCCACCGATAATCGTTATCCAGGCATTCGCAGTTCCTGAAGGCGGGAATATGGCATCTTCATATTCTCTTAAAAGATAGTCGTACTCACCCTCTTTCTTTTTGCAAACGAACACCGTCAAAAAGACAAAGAGGATTATCAATATTTTTTTCATTTCATCCTCCTTTTCTCTGGTATTTCTAATTGCACATTTTCTATTAACTTGAAAAGCATAGATGATAATTAACACCTGGATGATTGTTTATAAAAATTTCAGCATAATGAAGACAGGAAGCATCATTTTTACAAACACAGAAGAAGCTGTTTCCCGAACAAAAATTTATTAATGTTGTCATATTTTTATTCTATTTAATCGATATTAGGAAAATTATTAAAAAGGGGGTAATAAGTGTAATTAGAGAAAAAAGAAAAAGTTCTTTTTATTTTAATATTGATAAAAAAGTTTTGTCCACTATCCGAGACCGTTAACCAGCACGGGCAATTGAACACGTATAACGATTAATTATATTCGTGCGTTTTATACTTAATGGAAGCACATCATCTTGCTAGTCATTGTTCCCCAAATCAAATTACAAAGGCTTGACTTTCCACTTATTATACAAAATTTAAATAAAGATATTGACCAAATGGTTTATGAACTTTACGGATTAACGAAGAGCGAAATTAATATTGTAGAAAAAAGTCTTTATGAATAATAAATAAGGTCGAACCTTCTTTGCATTTTGCATGACGCTATTGGCATTTTGATAAATTACTACAAAATTCATAGTCATTCATTTATGATATCCTGACAGGAAAGCATTGATGTGGTAAGATAGGTAAAGGTATTTGTACCTCGCACAAGAATTTGTGACCATGTAAAAATAACAGAAACACAATTAAAATCTGTATAAAGTCCATTAAAGCGGTTAAACTTCTTTATTCTCTTATGCATTTTTATTTACTCAATAATAAAAAAAGCGCATATAGTTATTATTTTTTAGCAGAATTTAGATGGTTAATGTTAAAATTGATTGTACAAGACAGAAATGGGGGAGAGGTCCCCTTATAATTCTTTTGTTTTTTTCGCTTATGGCATAAAACAAGTTCTCTTGAATAATATAGATCTTCATGAATAATTAATTGCTTTTAAGGGATTATTTTGATTGATCTAATTTTTGAAGACGTTCAATATATCCGGAAATGATTCTGCAGATATCGTATTTGTAGTTTTTCAGTATAACCAGAAATGAAAGATAAAAAGAGGGCAGAATACTGCCCTCTTGGTTTTCTTCCGTTTTTTACTCTTCTATAGTTTGAGGATATCGTTTATATTATCAATTAGTTCCTTTATTTCATCGAGCGTCAAATCACCCATATGGGCAATCCTGAAGGTCTTTTCTTTCAAATCACCATAACCGTTAGAAATCTGGAATCCTCTTTTGCCGAGCTCTGAATTAAGGTCAGCAACCGTTATCTTCCGTGTATTATCAACACAGGTTAAAGTTACTGATTCGTACCCGGGTTCAGGGAATAAAGCGAAATATTTCTTTGCCCATTCTCTCACATATTTCGCCATTTCAAGATGTCTTTTATAGCGATTCTCCATACCTTCAGCAAGGATTTTATCCATCTGTTTATCCAGAGCATACATCAGGGTTACTGCAGGTGTAGTTGGTGTCTGGCGGTCCTTTTCATATCTTTTAAGCATTGCATCGAAATCAAAATAATATCCACGGTCAGTGATCGTTCTTGTTCGCTCAAGTGCACGCTCTGTAACTGTGCAGACTGCAAGACCAGGGGGGAGGGCAAAACATTTCTGAACGCTGGCTAAACATACATCTATTCCGAGTTTGTCGATTTCAATCTTGTCACCCATTAGCGAACTTACAGTATCAACAAGCCAGAATGTATCAGGATATTTTTTCATTACCTCAGCAATCTCTTCTAATGGTGCACGAACACCGGTTGAAGATTCATTATGCACAAGGGTAACTGCATCATATTTTTTTTGTTTCAGTTTCTCTTCAATCATCTCTGGCTTTATCGCCTTGCCCCATTCTACTGTAATGGCATCCGCGTTCTTTCCACATGCCTTGGCAATTTTGAACCATCTATCACTGAAAGCCCCATTAACACAGCAGAGAACATCTTTATAAACACAATTTCTTATCGCACCTTCCATTATCCCTGTACCAGAAGAGGTAAATACTATGACATAGTTCTTGGTATTCAGTGCCTGTTTTATCTTATTCACAATCCCTTCATAAAGGGCACTGAATTCCTTTGACCGATGGCCAATCATCGGTTTTGCCTGTGCCTGCAATATATCATCCCGGACTTCTGTTGGCCCAGGAATGAATAGTTTTTTGTGCATTTTCAACCTCCCATTTAAAACTGGATACAAGATTTAAAGAGATTCAGACGGAAATCCATATCTGGATTTGTTATCTTTAATCCGTCTGAATGCCAAAAGTTTCATCCTGGCAATATTTTTACCCATATTTCTCTTGTTCTCGGTCCGTCAAACTCGCAAAAAAATATTCCCTGCCAGGTGCCGAAAGCAAGCCTGCCATCTTCAACAAAGACCGTCCTTGAAGAACCGATTATCGCAGCTTTGATATGTGCATCCGCATTACCTTCGGTATGGGCATAATTGCTTCGGTAGGGTATAAGTTTAGTGAGAAAATTGCTTATATCTTCTTTAACCGATGGGTCATAATTTTCATTTATTGTTATAGCAGCGGTGGTATGAGGACAGAAGATATGGATTATACCACTTTTTATTTTATTTTTTTCGATGATTTTTTTGACTTCATCGGTTATATCCACAAGTTCATTCCGGTTTTTTGTTGAAATTCTTATCTTCTCAATCACGCACTTATTATATAGATTTTTTATCAAAAGTCAACAAAATTATATTAGTCGGAAAGGCAGAGACCAACCCCCCTTATGTCTGATAATATATATTATGTAAACTTATGCGTTTGGAAATGGAAAATAGTTTTTTCTTGAAACTCTCCCCTTTACTTTTAAAATCGCCTGATCAATTACTTTACGGAATCGAATTAAATAAAAAACTCAGGAATTGATTTATTGAAATAATTGTATATAATTTACAGTGATTGGAACCTTTACAAACACTGCTCTTGTTATTTTCGGCAGCCTTATTGGATTATGGCTTAAAAAAGGAATTCCAGAAAACATAAAGAATATCATTCTAATTGGCCTTGGCATATTCACCTGCCTTCTGGGAGTCAAAATGGGCATTCAGATGGAAAAGCCAGTTGTAATTATAATTAGCCTGGTCCTTGGTGGAATAATCGGAGAATTGATAAATATTGAATTATTAATTGAACGAATAGGAGAAAAGTTTAAAAAAATCGGGAGTTTATCCGAATCTGAAACTTTTGCTCAGGGTTTTGTCACGGCAAGCGTTCTGTTTTCAATTGGACCCATGACCATACTCGGTTGTATTCAGGATGGACTTCTGAACCGACCTGAACTACTGATAACTAAATCAATTATGGACGGTGTTTCAGCAATTATCCTTACTTCCACTCTTGGTATTGGTGTATTATTCTCAGCGCTCGTCGTCTTTTTATTCCAGGGTTCTATGACATTACTTGCTCGTCAGCTGCATTTTCTTGGAACATCTTATTTTTTGAACGATTTCACTGGAACCGGAGGTATGCTCGTATTTGCAATAGGGATAAGACTTCTGGGCATAAAGGATATTAAAGTAGGCAATTTTCTACCTGCACTCATTCTGGTTATAGTTCTGAAATTAATCTTTAGATTCTAATCAACCTTTTCCCCACTCCTTTTTGCTTCTCTATAAATCATTTGCTTTTTAAAATCCATTTTTCCGAAGGAATTGGTCTCACGTGCAATGATTTTAAAATAAGGCCTGAATATGTTTTAACCTCTGGAACGAATACCCATTCACTCGCAAAATTTCTGTCGTATCTAATTTTGTGAATGATTTGATAATATCCTGTATCAATCAGGCGTGGAAACCACCTTGGGAATATGGCAAGGTATTGAAGTTTTTTCTCTTGCACATAGACATAAGCAGCAAGTTTGTTATCGCCATACCTTCTAAAATAGCCAATTATTTCAGGATTGACAAGACCACAGAGGTCGATTATCTTCTTTTCTGAAAAGTATGCAATCGCTCCTATATCATTTACCCCTACCGTTGCATCTGCTGGAATATGTTCTTTTAGCCATTTCCCGGTTTTCACCTGGATTTCATTTATGCTTTTAACATTTGAGGCTGAAAACTTAATCATAAAGACCTGAGCAAAAATAGTATTATAAATTGCGACAACAATCAGTATAATTGCAATTATCTTCAAGGTAATCCCTTTTAATCTTCTTTTTATCATCTGGAAAAACCAGTAATAACCCATTACACCAAGGAATACTCCACATGCGACCTGATTGGCTATATACCTTCCATTATGAAAATCTGCACTTATAAATGGTGAGATTAATCCAATAAATGGCGCATAGAGCAAGGCAACGAATACCAGCATTAAATTCACTGATTGGTTTTTCGGATTTTTTAATTTCCTGTAAATTGTAATAATAGAACCAATAAACAGCCCATACACAAAGAGCGGATTTGCCTTGAAGAGATGGGTAATACTCTGAACAAAATATGCAGGGGCCATTTTAAAAAAGAGCCATTTGAGATGTTGAGGATTCATAGTTGATAGTGCTACAAATATACTATTCTCCTGTGCCTTTGCCCTGAAGGTATTGGGAAAAATTGAATCAGAAAGTGCGTGGTTAAAGAGAAAATATGGTAACATGGCTGCGCCAAATGTGAATATTGAGATAATTATAAAAATTAACCTCTGCTTCTTTGGTATAAGTAATATATTATCTATGATATAAAAAATCAATAATATTGCACATTCAGGTCTTGCATATACAGTTAATGCAATTAAGGCTGGAATTGAGTAATAAAGTTTTCTGTTCGTTTTGAGTCCCATTTCATAATTGAGATAGATTATTAAAATTGTGAATAACACATAGAGCGGAATTTCAAGTCCTGATATAGCACCCCAGTTAAGATAACTCGTTGTGCCAGCAGCAAGGCTTGAAGCGAGTGCAATAATCTTATTGCTCGCAATCTTTAAAGATAAAAAATAGATAAATACCAGGGCAATTAAAAAAATTAATACGCCTAAAGTTTTTACCATTATTATCCGGATATTTACATCCTGGATAAACCAGTGGATTGGAACAAGTAGAATCGTCCATAGCGGTGCAGTAGAACCAGCTACAGGTTCTCCAGCATTATAACTGAAACCTTTACCGAATGCTATATTCTTTGCAAATTGCATATGTATCCAGGGGTCATCGAGCGGAAAGCCTGGACCAGCAAATTTTGATTCAATAAGAATATATATGGACTGTAATGCAATTACCGTAATAAGAACGATAAATATATTGAATAAATTTGCTTTATCTGTTTTTGTTGTCTGTGTTTGGTTTAGTTTTTTTTGCCGCATAAAGTAATCTTCCATTAAGGGATGTATTCTGTTTCTCCAGGCATAATAGAATCTTTCCAGAAATTCAGATTTGTAATGACCCAGTGAAAATTTTTCCTATAAAATTTTTTTCTTTTAAAAACTTCTTTATTGCTATTTGCCACAGAATCAACTGTATCACCATACACTGTATATAAATTAACAATCTGAATCGATTCATTATTTTCAAAAACCCGGTCAAAGGCAAAACTATCAATTTCAGTGGAAAACCGACAAAATTCAGCCTCTCCCCTGTTTACTTCGCATATTGGTATTTGATTTTGACTTACAATCACTGAAAAACCAGCCAGTTCAAAAATGTTTAAATTAGAGACCAAGATATACAGGAATACTATTTTCATAATTTCCTTATTATAAACTCAACATCGACAAAATTCAATAATTTCAACATTTTAGCAATTAAACAATTGTTCAATTGATTAAATGTTTAAATATTCCACTCACCATCTCTTTTTACGCATCGCAATGACGAATTTCTCAAGTGAACTGCAGAATTGAGGTATTAATTCATCTTTTATCAAGTAAATTTCTTCTCTACAGTTTGTTTCATAACGAACAACGTCCACATTCCTGTGTACTCGCAAGGTCACTGAAACTAATGACTCAGAAATAACTAAATCCCTGGCAATCTCAGAAGATGTCAACTTCTTACCCATTAATAATTTCACAATCTGATATGCAGTTGGATTGCCCAGAATGCTCCAAACCCTTAACGCTCTATATTCTGTTACCGGCATTTTCATATCACATTATATAAAATGTTATGCATTTGTCAATTTATTCTGATATTATAACAATTGAATAATTGGTTCAATTTTTAAATTATTTAGGTTTCCTGTAAGTAGTAATTTTTATTAACCGATCATGCAAATCAAGATATCTGTTGCTAATGTTGAATAATTATTATCACTGTATATAACGAAATATTTATATTTGTTCAATAAACAGTGAACGAAATCTTTGTGGATTTTGTTTCTATTTTGCTGATTCCTAAAGCCTCGAGTTCATGCTTACCCGGTTTTGGTTGCCATAAATATATTATTTCTCTTTCTTTTTTTTGACATATTAAATTGCCATTCAATTTTAAAATGATCTCTTTAACATTTGTATCTGCGGAAACTTTTATTGAAATCGACTGATTCCTATATGGAATATGAGGGTCAATTTTGAATATATCACCATCATTTGGATGGATGATTGTCAGGCCATTATTTTTTCTTTCGAAAAGAGACTGAATCTCTAAAATTCTTTCCCTTCCATGCTTACAAAAAGAACAGGTATCTTTGGGTTCGGTGCCGGGAATGAATATTTCATTTAATGTCGCACATTGTGATCCTGGTATCAAACCAGTTTTTGCACAAACCTCTAATGAGATAATAGATTTTGGCTTCTCAAAATGTCCCGGATATCTATCCCTGTGCAATTCAATCATGATGTCCCTAAACAGAGGAGCAGCCCCGGAAATACCTGATACCCCGTTCATTGGTGAACCATCAAAATTACCAACCCAGACGCCAACGGTATATTTCTCTGTGAAACCAACACACCAGTTGTCCTTAAAATTCTTTGTTGTTCCGGTCTTTACTGCACAAGGAAACGGCAAATTTAAAGGTGAATCGTCACCGAATGCCTTGATCCGGCTTGAGTTATCTGATAACACATCAGTTATAATACAGGCAACCTGTTCAGAGAATACCCTCTCCCCCATGATAGTATCGTTATGGTATCTGAGAAATCGGTATTGACTCCATAAGCCTCTGTTAGCAATTGCCCTGTAAGCATTGGCAAGTTCCAGAAGTCTAACTTCTCCACTGCCCAGCGAAAGAGATAATCCATAGAATGAGGGCTGTTTAGAAATGCTCGTAAAATGGAGTTTATTTAAAAGGTTGTAAAAGTTTTCAATTCCTAATTTATTGAGAAGATAGACTGCCGGAACATTGAATGACGAACCGAGCGCCTCCCTTGCTCTCACATAACGATGGTATTTATTACCAAAATTTCTTGGTGCAAAGATTGTGCCATCAGAAAGTTTGAATTCGGTTATTGTATCGTTCATTAAATAACTCATTGGTATTCCACGGGATAAAGCGAGGATATAAAGAAAAGGTTTGAGACTCGAACCAGGCTGTCTTAATGCCAGGCAACCATTTACCTGTCCTTCTATTTCATCAAAATAGTTTTTTGACCCGACCATAGCAATAATTTCACCTGACCTTGTGTCCAAAACCACTACAGCACCTTGATTGACATTGTATTTGCTTAAACCATTTATTGAAGTAAATAACATTTTTTCAATTTTTTCCTGAACATTTATATCAATCGTTGAAGTGATGCTTGAACTATGTTCCATTTTGGTATTTTCTAAAACGAAATCTACAAAATGGGGTGCTTTAAAAATAAGTTTTTCCCTGTCTATTGTTATCGGTTCGTTTATTGCACATAAAAAACTTGTTGTGTCAATAAGTTTATATCTTATCAGCTTTTCCAAAACTTTCTTTCTTTCTTTGTGCAAATGAGTAGAATTTTTAAGCGGATTTAACAATCCAGGGGATTTCGGCAAGGTGGATAGAATTGCCGACTCACTGAGTGATAACTGATTTGCTGATTTCCTGAAATATAACTGAGCTGCTGCTTCTACACCATATGTTTGATAACCATAGGGTGCACGGTTAAGATAGATCTCAAGAATTTCTGCCTTGTTTAAATACAATTCAAGTTTTAATGCGTAAATTATTTCTCTAAGTTTGTTAATAATAGTACGCTTCTTATTGTTCAATGCCATTTTTGCAACCTGCATTGTAATCGTTGAACCACCAGAGCGCACTCTACCGCAACGGATGTTTTCAAACATAGAACGGAATAAGGCTAAAAAGTCTACTCCCCTATGAGCAAAAAATCTTTTGTCCTCTTTGATAATTGTTGCTTTGATAAGATCCGGCGATATTTCTTTTAAATTTTTCCAGATACTCGTTTTATAGTCCTGTGACAATACCCTTCTTAAAAGAATACCATTTCTGTCTGTAATATCGATTGAGTTAAACTCTGGATATAAGGATTTTTGGTCTGGTGGTATGACAAAATATATAGCGATAACAATGAATAAAAGCATTATAGCCTTGGGTATCAGTCTGTCCATTATCTGATTTTAATCCTGTTGGGCAAAAAATCAAGCAGGAAAATAATCTTTTATTTATACTGGGTGCACTTGACTATTTGAGGAAAAAATGTATAATAACCCTGATGATTTTTACATGGCCTATTGGACTCAGATTAAAAAAACAAAAAAATCTTCTTGAATTACCGATCGAAGTAATGCCACCGGTTTCCTTTGTCTTCATCCATTTTCAGCAACACAGGGGCAAACCGGCAATTCCTCTGGTAAAAAAGGGTGATGCTGTGAAAATAGGGAGCAAAATCGGCGAGACAGGTGGTGAAATTTCATCACCGGTTCATTCCAGCGTTTCTGGCCGTGTTATCGATATAAAGCCTCATCCCCATCCTTTCTTAAGAGAAGGTCTGTGCTGTGTCATTGAATCGGATTATTCTGACACCTGGGAACAAAGATTTATAGATTCAGATTATCATTCGCTCAGCAAAGAAGAACTTCTTGAAAGGATTGAAAAGGCTGGAGTTGTGGGTCTGGGTGGTGGTGGTTATCCCACGGCAAAAAAGTTGCTTGCGGGTATGAAAGATAGAGTGAATCTGTTGATTATAAATGGCTGTGAGTCAGAACCGAATCTTGCTGCTGATTATCGAGTTATGATTGAATATACTGCCAGTGTAGTCGAAGGAGCAAGAATTCTGCAGAAAATATTGAATGTTCCAAAGATGATATTTGTACTTACCAGAAACTATAAAATGGCAGAGGCCCTGCTCAAAAAAGAAGGTGCTGATGTGAAAATTTTACCTGATAGCTACCCTGTAGGTTCTGAGCGTGTATTAATAAGAAAAATAACAAAAATTACCTTACCCGCTGATAAACTTCCCATTGATGTGGGAATTATAGTCCAGAATGTTAGCACGTGTTATGCAGTATTCCAGGCTGTAAAATACAATAAGCCTCTGATTGAAAGGGTGATCACCATCAGCGGTGATGGCATCAATAAGCCAAAAAATATATTAGTTAAAATCGGTACCCCATTGAGTGCGATTATTCAATATTGTGAAGGGCTAAAGGATGATTTGAAAAAAATAATCTTTGGAGGATTGATGACCGGAATTGCCCAGTTTTCCCTCGATACACCAGTCATTAAAACGACAAGCGGAATTGTATTCCAGAGTGCAGTTTGTGAAGATGAGATAAATGATTGTGTGTACTGCGGTAAATGTATCGACGTTTGTCCGATGGGTATTCTCCCCCAGATGATTTATACCTTCATTAAAAATAATGAATTTAAAAATGCAATTGATTACGGACTGGATGATTGTATTGAATGTGGATGTTGTTCCTATGTATGTCCTTCTTCTATCCCTCTGGTTCATTATTTTAAATATGCCCGGCTCAGGAATATGCATGGATAAGCTCTTTATTGTTTCATCTCCACCGCATATCCATACCCGATTAAATCTAAAGAATGCAGTCTGGATTGTCATTTTATGCCTCATTCCATCCCTGATTGCCGGAGTGGTCTTTTTCGGATTCTATGCGCTGATTATCATTTTTATAAGCATTGCTGTATCAGTATTTTCTGAAACAATCTTTGAATACCTGAGTAAACGGAAGACGACGATTCAGGATGGAACCGCTGTTCTTACCGGACTACTGCTCGGCCTTTCATTACCACCGAATGTTCCACTCTGGATTCCTCTAATCGGTGCATGTTTTTCAATAATCATCTCAAAGCAAATCTTCGGAGGAACTGGTTTCAATCTGCTGAATCCTGCACTGACAGGCAGGGCATTTCTCATGCTGTCTTTCCCACAGATTATGAGCGTTAACTTTAAATATCAAGCGCCGGAAACATTATCAGAGATTGATGCAGTAACTTCAGCGACACCGCTCACTTTATTGAAAAGTCCATTTTATTATAAGATTACAGAAGAAACTTTAAGAAAAATGAGTAGTTTTGACTTTTTAAAATTATTACTTTTTGGGCACTCCGGTGGTAGCATCGGTGAGGCATGTAAAATTCTAATTATTGCAGGCGGAATCATCCTTTTGATTTTTAAAGTTATTGATTATAGAATTATCATCGGGTATATACTGAGCTTCTGTCTTATGAGTCTGATGCTTCCCGGAAGAATCAATCCTCTGTTTCAGTTATTCACAGGTGGCGTTCTACTGGCAATATTTTTTATGGCAACTGACTGGGTAACTTCTCCAGTAACAAAAAATGGCAGATGGATTTTTGGAATTGGATGTGGGTTCTTTACCGCATTATTCAGATTAATATCACACTATCCAGAAGGAGTAACACCAGCGATACTTCTGATGAACCTTTTTGTCCCCTTTTTTGATAAAATTGCAGTCATAATAAGGAGGTAAAAATGTCTGATAGATTGAAACATCACATCATCTTCATAACTTTTCTGACAATCAGCATCCTTGCGGTTACCATATCCAATTTTTATTTCAGTCCTCTTATTGCGCGGACTGCTTTGAATGGTGAACTGTCAATATTTAAATCACTGATTGATGCTGACGAATTCATGTCTCTCATTCCTGATACATTGTGGCAGGCACTTGACTCAGCGCGGGCTCATAAGGGGTACATACTCAAAGTGTGGCCTGAGGGATATATAGGAAAAATTCCCATTACTGTAGGGATTGATAAGAATAATAAAATAACGGGTGTCTATATTGCCGGTGCTGATGAGGGTTTCAAAGAAACACCAGGATTGGGTTCAATGGTGCGTGAGAGAAAATTTCTAAACCAGTTTAAAGGAAAAGAAATTACTCGGATTTCGTTGAAAAAAGATGGAGGAGAAATTGATGCCATATCTGGTGCAACAATATCATCCAGGGCAGTCTGTGAAGGAATTAAAAAGGGATTTGAGAAGTATTCAAAATTTTTTGAACAGGGTCAAAAATCTGATGTAAAAAAAGATATTTTTCCGAACGCAGATAACTTTTCTGAAATAGTAAAGGACACACTCTGGTATGCGCTTTCAAATTCAGAGACCCTGGGGATTGTATTTTCAGGATGGACAATAGGATATCTCGACACGATCAAATATCTTGCAGGATTGAATAGACAAAAAAACATAGAAAAGGTCATCATTACTTACTCAAAAGAAACCGAAGGGATTGGCGAGAGAATTAGGGAAGAAGAATTTCTCAACAAATTCAGAACCGGCGTACCCGATGTAATAAGTGGTGCCACCATATCTTCAGAAGCATTGATTAAAAGCATTAAACAAAGTACTGAAAGATTCAAATCGTATCTCAAATGAATGGTAATGAGGATAAGAATCATCTTTTGATTATTCTTGGAATCACGCCGGTGATTGCCCTTACCGATTCGGTGGTAAATGCAGCTGGATTTGGTATTCTGCTCATTTTTACATTTATCTTCTCAGGAATTATTTATCTTCCGTTTAGAGGGAGATTAAAAGAGCCGACTGACACCTTTGTGCTTCTGATTCTGACAGCGACGATTGCGTCGATCCTCAATGATTTTCTTGCCTGTCATTTTCCTCAATCAGCGAGTAATTTAACTTTATTTCTGCCTCTGCTTGCAGTGAATAGTTTCATTGTTTATACCCTAAAAAGTTATGACCCGCAGGAAAAGAAAATAAAATACATACTGAATCACACAAAAAAATTTTTAATTTGCCTTTTGCTCTTGACAATCACAGGTGCATTAAGAGAAATAATTGGCAGGGGAAGATTGTTTGAACAAGCCCTTCTAATTTCTGACCCAACAACATATTTATCGTTGATAGTTTATTCTCCGCCTGGTGCCTTTCTGGTTATGGCTCTTGTTCTGTTCATTTACCGAGTTTTGAGGAAAAAATGAATATTGAAGTGCTAATCTTCCTTGATGCTTTGTTTAAAAAGAATGTGGTTCTATATCATTTGCTTGGCATCTCCCCATTTTTATTATACAATATAAAATTAAAAGAATCTCTCCACACAGGTTTGATTATTGCTGCGATTATGGTGGTAAGCAATGTGTTAACATTTGCTGCAGAAAGGTTGTTTTTTATTCCTCTCGGTTTCGGTCATCTGCGAATTCTTTTTGTTATCTTATCGGTTTATTTTATCATTTATTATTCAAAATTTTTTTTGAAAAAGTTTTCGTCAGAACTATCCAGTTTGTTTGATAATTATCCTGAATTTTTTTATACCAATTACGCATTATACGGAAGCGTTTTCTTGAACCGAGGTGAAGGTCTGAATTTCATATCTACAATCATTTCTGCTCTCGGGATGGGTACAGGATATCTTATCGTTTTGTTTATTTTTATCACATGCAAAGAGAGAGTGGATATGAATAAAAA
Source organism: Caldifarciminota bacterium (assembly GCA_026416055.1). Taxonomy (GTDB): domain Bacteria; phylum Hydrothermota; class Tepidihabitantia; order SM23-42; family JAOAFX01; genus JAOAFX01. The sequence continues at coordinate 5,992 of JAOAFX010000037.1, read as the reverse complement.
ATTATCTTTATTCAGTCGATTATCTCGAGAGCTTGTGCTTCTTGGTTTAATGAGTATTGTATTTATCAGCATTATTTTACGGAGATAAAGAAATAATATGGATATCTGCCAGATAACCGATTTTGAAAAAGAATTGAATAAAGAACAATGGCGGGCAGTTCAGATAATAGATGGACCCATCCTTGTCCTTGCTGGTGCAGGAAGTGGTAAGACCAGGGTCATAACTTATCGTATTGCTTATCTTACATCAAAAGGAATAAATCCACAGAATATACTTGCGGTGACATTTACTAATAAAGCCGCTGATGAAATGAAAAGCAGGGTACAATATCTTCTTGGCAATGATGCTATTGACATCTGGATTAAAACATATCATTCAACATGTGCCCGCATTTTAAGGAATGAATCAGAGAAAATTGGCATTCCAGGAAATTTTGTCATTTACGATGAAACAGACCAGTTGTCTCTAATCAAAGAATGCCTGAATGAATTAAATCTTGACACGCAAGATTTGAAACCCGAGTTTGTATTGCAATGTATAAACCGGGCAAAGGAAAATTTAATAACCCCTGATGAATATACCAACTCTGGTTATAATATGTTCAGCAACACAATTAGAACGATTTATAAAATCTACAATCAGAGACTCCGTGAATGTAATGCCCTTGATTTTGATGACTTAATATTGAAAACTGTAGAGTTGTTCAGAACCCATCCTGAAGTCCTGGAGAAATATCAGGAAAGGTTTAAATATATAATGGTGGATGAATATCAGGATACAAATCATGCCCAGTATGTCTTTACAAAACTGCTCGCCGCAAAATATCGGAATCTCTGTGTGGTCGGCGATGATGACCAGTCAATTTACTCCTGGCGGGGTGCGGAAATAAGAAACATTCTTGATTTTGAAAAAGACTATCCCGAGACCAGGATAATAAAGCTTGAACAGAACTACCGTTCAACTAAAACCATACTGAAGGCAGCGTCAGAGATAGTCAAAAATAATACCCAGCGCAAAAAAAAGGTCTTATGGTGTGAAAATGAAATAGGTGAACCGATTGAATACTTTGATGCCGAAGACGACAGACAGGAAGCGGAATTTGTTGCCCGAAAAATTCTTGAGGAACATTATCGGGGAAGGGATTACAATGAAATAGCGGTCTTTTATCGTCTCAATTATCAATCCCGGATATTTGAGGAATGTTTTGCTGAATATAAAATTCCCTATGAAGTCATTGGCGCTTTGAAATTTTACGAGCGTGCTGAGATAAAAAATATGCTTGCTTATTTACGAGTCATTAATAATCCCAGCGATTCAGTAAGTTTAAAAAGGATAATCAATTTGCCTTCACGTAATATTGGTAAAGAGACTGTCGACAAAATAATAAAATTTCAGAAAGAAAATAATCTAACGCTATTTGAGGCTTTAAAGCATGTTTCAGAAATAAAAGGGCTTACAAAAAGAAATATCGAAAGTGTTCAGTCATTTGTAATGATGATTGAGAAATTTACAGAGATGAATAAAAATTTAAATCTTTATGACCTTTCTTTGAGGATTGCCCATGAAACTGGATATCTCGAACATTTAAGGAGTCGTGAGACTGAAGAAGAGATCAACCGACGCAAGAATGTGGAAGAATTACTCATATCGATAAACGAATATGTCAAAAATAATCCTTCGGCAACAATTCAGGATTATTTAGAAGGAATAGCCCTGAGGAGTGATATTGATGACTGGTCAAATGAAAAAGTCTCTTTAATGACCCTGCACAACGCCAAGGGTCTTGAATTTGAAGTCGTCTTTATTACCGGAATCGAAGATAGGATTCTCCCTCATCACAGAGCTCTGGAAGAAGGTAGATATGAAGAAGAGAGAAGACTTTTATACGTTGGAATAACCCGCGCAAAAAAGAAATTATACCTTACCACTGCGGAGAAACGCAAAAACTATCAGGGCAATCATTTCTACACCAGGGCCTCTCCATTTTTAAAGGAGATACCAGATGAACTCTTCGCAACAATATATCGATAAACTCTGTGAATTCAGAAGTCTATTTCCTATAACGAATGACAAAATCTATTTAAACCATGCCAGCACAGGACCGATGAGTCAGCGTGCAAAAGATGCTATTATTGAATGTATCAGGGTCTATCAATCTCAGGCTGAATTTGATTTCAAAACTTATTTTGAGAAACTGAGAATCAGTCGGGAAATATTTGCCCGGTTGCTCAATGCCGAACCTCAGGAAATCACATTTACCCATAATACCTCAGAAGGGATTTATATTGCCCTGATCAATCTTCCATTAAAAAAAGATGATGAAATAATCGTTATGAACGAAGTGTTTCCTGCAGTTCGTTATGTAGTACAGTATAATTTTCCTGAGCTACAAAAGAAATTTGTAAACTTATGTGGCGAAGATCCGGTAATGACAATCAAAAAACATCTTACTCCCAGAACCCGTGCCGTGGTTATTGACCATACCCAGTTTTTTACTGGAGAAATGATTGATTTGTATCCGCTGTCAGAATTTTTAAAAGAAAATGAAATCTATCTTGTTGTTGATGGTATCCAGTCTATCGGTGCAATTGAATTTGACACCCGGAAAATATCTGTGGATTTTCTCGCCTGTGGTGGTGGCAAATGGTTGTTTGGACCCGGTGGGGCTGGTTTTTTATACGTAAACAAAAAAAATTTCAAAATATTAAAACGACTCCATACCGGCTGGCTCGGTGTTGACTGGAAGAGTTTTGAAAATTTTGAAACCTCTCCCCCGTTATTTAATGACGCCCGGATGTTTGAAATGGGAACAAGGAATATGCTAGGTATAAGTGCATTGACAGAACATATAAAGATATTACTCGATTTTGGATTAAAAGATGTTGAAAAGAGAGTTTTGAATTTGAAGAAACAATTACGAATCGGCTTTAACGAATTGAAATTGCCGGTGATAACACCTGAAAATGAACCGCAATCAGGAATAATTACCATAAAGCCCGAAAATCCCCGGCAGTTATATGAATATTTATGTAACAATAATGTTGTAATATCACTCCGGAATAACTGTTTACGATTTTCTCCCCATTTTTACAATACTGAAGAGGAAATAGAAACACTCTTTGCTCTATTGAAAAAGTATAACTGAATTGAATCGCTAAAACAATGGTTCAAAAAAAAATTTTAGAATTTTAAATACAAAAAGGGTATATATTGCAGCACCTAAGTCATCAAGCATAATCCCCCAGGCACCGGGTAGTTTTTCAAGTTGCCGCAGTGGTGGCGGTTTCACTGCATCTAAAATTCTGAATAGTATAAATGCAAAAACAAGGGAGATGATTTTTTTTGGAACGAAATATAATGAGAGCAGAAGGGCGGCATATTCATCAATGACGATCTTCCTCGGGTCTTTACACCATACTTTTCTCCATTCATGGCTGATTATCAGTCCCCAGACCAAGAGATTAGCTAAGACCGCCCAGTATATGTAGACAAAATCAATCAGAAAGAACCATATCACCACGCTTATTAAGCAGGCAAATGTTGCTGGTGCTACAGGTATGAAGCCTGTCCCGAGTCCGGTAACGAAACCAATTTTTAAAATTTTTATTATGTTTTCTGAAACATTAACGAAACGATATGACACTGATTTCTATATTGCTATATTTTTCTCCGCTGCGGAGATCTTATTTCCCATTCAGTTACAAGGGCACAAACAATAAAGGTTGATGAGTAAGTTCCAAATATCAATCCCACAATCAATGTGAAGGCAAAATCGGCGATTACCGGACCACCCAGGAAATATAAGCAGAAAAGGGTGACGATCACAAAAAATCCGGTAAGAATTGTGCGCGAAAATGTCTCATTAATACTGGTATTTATTAGGTCAACAAACGGAATACCACGAAGCTTTTTGCGATTTTCACGGATTCTGTCTGATAAAACGATTGTATCATTTATAGAATATCCAACAATTGTGAGCAGAGCGCCCACGATAACAATTGTGAATTCTTTACCTGTCAGTATGAGGATGCCAATGACAACAAGAATATTATGAAAAATGGCAAGGACCGATACCGCCCCAAAGCGAAAGTCAAATCTAAACCAGATGTATATACCCATCAGGAATAATGCAATAAGAACACCAATGATGGTATTTCTTGTTAACTCTGCGCTTATTTTCGGTTCAACTGTTTCCTTGGCACGCAACTCTGATGGGTTGTCAGTGAAATCTTTTTGTAACTGGGCGATCACATCATTTGCAAATTTTTCCGGATCAACTTTTGTTACCGAGCGAATAACAAATTCATTCGTTCCTGCCAGCTTCTGAATCGATGCCTGCTCTTGTCCAATTTTAGCAAGTGAAGCACGGATATCTCCGACATCAAGGTGCTTCTTAAATCTTACCCAGACCAGTGCACCACCTGCAAAATCAACACCGAGTTTTGGCCCTTTTAATAGTAACAACAAGAGCGAAATAATCACAAGAACACCGGAAAGAATAAAGCCATATTTTCTCCAGGACATAAATGGTAAATTGGGATTTTTTATCAGTTCCATGGTTATATCCTCAGCTTTTTGACTTCAAATTTATAAGTGAAGTAATCAAGTATTGTCTTTGTTACAAGGACTGCACATATAAGATTGGCAATCAAGCCGATGATGAGGGTAAGGGCAAAACCTTTTATCGGACCGGTTCCAAAGATGTAGAGTACAATACCGGTAATAATCGTCGTAACATTGGAGTCAAAGATTGCAAGCCAGGCACGGGAGAATCCCTGGGCGATCGCAGTTCGCACTGTTTTACCGAATTTCAGTTCTTCTTTTATTCTCTCAAATATTAAAATATTGGCATCAACCGACATTGCAATTGTCAGGGCAATACCGGCTATTCCGGGCATTGTCAGGGTTCCACCGAATGCGGAAAGGATACCGATTAACAAAATCACATTCAGAACCAGAGCGAAATTTGCAACCAGACCGGTGAGTGAATAGTAAACCAGCATGAATACAACGACGAAAAGCGAACCAATTAAAGAAGCCCTTATTCCCTGAATGATTGAGTCTTTACCAAGTGATGGACCTACAGAGCGTTCTTCCACAATCTTTAACGGTGCCGGCAAAGCACCGGCTCTCAATACAATTGCCAGGTCTCTTGCCTCTTCAACCTTGAAATTTCCTGTAATCACTGCCTTACCCTGAGGAATTCTTTCCCGGATATAAGGTGCTGACTGGACAATATCATCAAGGACGATCGCCAGTCGCTTGCCAACATTCCTGCCTGTAACCGATGCGAATAATCTTGCTGCCTCTCTCTTGAATTCTATCTCCACCATCCAGGCACCAGTATACTGGAGTTCAGTACCCTGGTATGGTGCATGCTGGGCATTACGGATTGTTTCTCCACTCAATTCAGGCTCTTTTTTTAGAAGATATAATCTCTTAACATCCCTACCCTGTTGAGTTTCTTTTGGCCCAAAATAAAACTGTAAATCCTTAGGAATTACTTCCTGGGCCTTTGCAATCAATGCCTTTATGGAATCTTCGTCCCGCACATCGAATCCAATATCGCCTTCAACACTGAAGAGATAGGAACTGAATGGCTCTTCGAATCCCATGGTGTCGCCTTTAGCAAGGTATCTATCAATACTTTTTATCACATCCTGTGTTTTATCACTTACCAGTTTAAACTCGAGATGGGCAACCTTGCGAATAATGTTCAATGCCCTTTCTCTATCGACACCGGGTAACTGGACAATGATGCGGGAACTTCCCTGTTTTTCTATTGTCGGTTCAAACACGCCGAATTCGTCAATACGATTTTTAACTATTTCCAGTGCCCGGTCACGTAAATCCGAAGGTTTTTCTCTCAAACCTGTGGTATCGACCTCGAGCACCAGATGCATTCCGCCTTTCAGGTCAAGCCCGAGGTGGATCGCTCTTTTCATCAGGTTATTTTCTTCTTCTTTTGACAATTCCTTTGCAGTATAAAGG
>JAOAFX010000036.1 GCA_026416055.1 Caldifarciminota bacterium | reverse complement strand
CACAAGGTCTTCAAAACTTGTTATGGTAACAGGCTGGAGGTTGAATTCAAGTGACAATTTATAGGCATCGCCAACCGTGCAACCATCACACATATTGCAAAAATCTTTATACCGATAAGAACATTCTGTTGATTTGGCACAATACGGAAGGAGAAGATATTTCGGTCTTTTGTTCACTACCTGTTCATAAGTGCCATTGACAAGAAAGATATGGTTTGATTGTTCAGGGGTAAAACCATAATCAAGAATTTTTAATTTTTCAAAAAGATTTTCAATCAGTTTAAGAAAATCTGAAAAGCCGATGTTCGGGATATACAAATCAGTTTTAGTTTTAAAATAATTTCTTAATTCATTGATGATTAAATCTTTTTCAAGTGGTAAATCCTTGAATAACGACTCAAGGTCAAAAACTGCCCGTGAAGGATAGGCAAAGAAGTCGCCCATGAAAATGACACTCTGGATTCGCCGGCGCCGGAGATTGGTCGTAAAGAGAGCCTTTATTTTACCGCCACGGCTTTGATGTACAGTAGATATGACTGGTTGTTCGAATGCAGGAAGTTTCACTTTGTTTATCCATTCTTCTGAACGGAATTTTTTCAGATATTCCGGTAATAAGTCTTTTTCTACATCTGTGAAACCGCTTTCAACAAGTTTGATTCCGAAATGCTGCTCAAAAGATTTTCGGAGCAAATTCTTCAGGATTTTAATATCCGGGGCATAGCCGATTTCCCATTTTATACAGGTAACACGTTCCTTCAGGGAATCGATTTCGTGTCTTTTCAACTTTTCTATAGGCACTCTGAGTGCCCTGAGCATCGTATCCACGTCAAAATCAACAAGGAGTGTTCCCTGGAATAAAAATGCCCTGTTCCATTCAGCACCGCCGGTTCCAGAGATTTTTCGGCCGTTGACTTCAATGTCATTCCGGCCGCGAAATCGAGCATTGATGCCCAAATGTTCAAGCAGACCGATTACCGGCATAGATAATCTTTTAAATAATTCGGCGTTGGGTAGATGGTCATTGAAAAATTCTTTGCTACAGATTATTTCCCACCCGAGCTGGCTTTTATCAAAGAATACTGTACCACCTCCGGTGATACGGCGATTGATATCGATCCCATTTTTCTGGCAGTAATCGACACGTACTTCCTGCTCTATTGACTGGTGAAAACCAGCGAGGACTGCAGGAGGATTGAATTGTAATACCCTTATCGTATCGGGAATTTTATTCAAGGCACGGAGTTTTAAAAGCATTTCGTCTATCGCCATATTCTCGGCAGCAGAGAGAACACCTGTATCCAAAAAACGCCAGAATTTTGTTTCCATCAGTATTTTTCCCTCGAAATTGACATTACGATGCCTGCGGCAATGAAGCAGGCAAGAAGTGCTGAACCACCATAGCTCACAAATGGTAGCGGGACGCCGGTTATTGGTAGTATGCCGAGCGTCATACCCATATTGATGAATGTCTGATACCAGAACCAGGAGAGGATTCCGATAACGACGAGGCTTGAGAATTTATGTTTTGTCTCCCGGGCGATTCGTAAAAGTCTGTAGAAAAGCAGGATGTATAACAGCACCGTTATCATTATTCCAAAGAATCCAAATTCTTCGCCGATACACGAAAATATGAAATCGGTATGTCTTTCAGGAAGGAATTCTAATTTTTTTTGGGTACCGGACAGAAATCCTTTGCCCAGAATCTGTCCGGAGCCGATTGCAATCTTCGATTGTATAGACTGCCAGGATATCCCTTTGGGGTCAATCCATGGTGATAAAAAGGCTATGATTCTTTTTTGCTGGTAGGCCTTCAATGAATGCCAGAGTAAGGGCGTTATGAGTCCGGTGATGGGGTTGATAATGATATGATAGAGAAACTCGGTAAGTTTTTTCCGGCGATACACAAATATACCGAAGATTATCATAAAACCGAGCCAGATATAGATTGAGAAACTTGTGATAGCTGATAATATCGGTGAAAAGAATATCAGAATCTTGGCAAGAGGCATGCCTGCCCAAAGAAGCATGATACACATTATTGGAAAGAAAATCTGGGCAGCACCGAAATCTGGCTCAATGAAGACAAAAAAACCAGGGATGGCAATGATGACAAGCGGGACAAGAAAGTCAATAAACTTTTCCATTTTTTTTCTTTCACTGAGATAACTCGCCAGAAACAGGATTGTGCCAATTTTGGCAAATTCTGAGGGCTGGAAAGAGATAATGCCAGCATCGATCCAGCGTCTTGGATAACCTGTGGCATAGAAAAGAACCAGAATAGTGAAAAGACAACACAGAATATAAACGGGCAGGGCTAATGTCTGCCAGAAGCGTGTTGAGAATTTACTCAATACAAGGCATATCAAAATTCCAGTTATCAGCCAGATTGATTGTTTTAAGAAATAACTCAATCCGCCAGTAGAAAAAATCATCGCCAGTCCGAGTATTGAAATTATGATACAGATTATCAAAACGCTGTAATCATTTTGTTTCACGGGTATACCTCTTTTCGATTTCGTAATAAGTTTGGATTATTCTTCCTGCGATAGGTGCAGCAATACTACCACCATGTCCGGCATTCTCCACAAATACACATACGAGTATCTGTGGTTCTTCATCCGGGGCATAGCCTATGAAGATAGAATGGTCTTCACCATGGGGATTTTCGGCTGTTCCGGTCTTGCCACTTACCTGGTAACCATGGACCCGGGCGAGGGTCGCAGTCCCCCTTTCTACTACATCTGCAAGTGCATTGCGTATAATCTTGAGTGCTTCATCACTCTTATTAATCTTTTTGATTCTGATATCAAGATTTTTATTAAGATGGGGAACGACCACGCCATTTTCCTGATTTGCAAATACTGTAAAAGCACGGGCAAGCTGGAGTGGTGTGGCAAGAATGTCGCCCTGACCGATGCTGAGATTGAAGATATGCCCCTCGGTCCAGTATCTGCCATATTTTTTATTGAGGTAATCTCGGTCCGGTATAAGTCCGGTCTTTTCCTGCGGAATATCAATGCCGGTCGGTTTGCCAAATTCTACTTCATAAAGAATCTCGGCGATATTATCGATACCAAGGAGCCTGCCAAGTTGATAGAAATAGACATCACAGGAATAGACTATGGCGTCTATTAGATCGAGACTGCCATGGATTTTCCAGCAACCAAAGACTCGATTACCGAGCTTTAAACCACCATGGCATGGTTCAAATCTTTTTGTCGGTTGAATGAATCCTTTATGAAGGGCAGCAAGGGCAAGGAATGGTTTGATCGTTGAACCGATGGGATAACAGCTCATCACGGCGCGATTGTACATCGGTGCATCCCTGGAGTTGATTAACTCTTCCCACTCTTTTTCGGTCAGACCATGGACAAAGCGGTTCGGGTCATAACCGGGTTTTGAGTATAAGACATAGATTGCACCATCCTGTGGATTGAGTGCTATCGCTGATGCCTTTTGATAATCTTTGAGAAATTTTGCCGTGGAATCGCAAAGTTCCAGATCGAGCGTGGTATAAAGATCTTTTCCCGGTACAGGAGGAATCGGTCGGTATTCAGCGACCTTACCGACTTCCTTTCCCAGAACATCTACCTCTATATAATCTACTCCGTCTTTACCAGCCAGTTCTTTTTCGTATTGCTGTTCAATACCGGTCCTTCCGATGTAGTCGCCGATTTTGTAATCCTTCAGTTGTTTCAATTCCATATCGGTAATTTCACTAACATAGCCAAGGGCATGGCAGAGGAGCTCACCATATGGATAATTGCGCACAGGCTCAACACCTACTTCAATCCCGGGTAGTTCTGAGATTTTTTCCTCGATGATGGAGACCTCGCGGAAAGAGACATCGCGGGCAATCTTTATTGCGACATAAGGGTTTTTTTCAATTTTGAGTTTTTTCATAATGGTAGCACTACTCATTCCCAGAATTTGCGCAAGCTTCTCAATCGTCTGTTGATTCGTTAATGCAGGAATTATCGAGACATAGAATGCTGGTCGGGTATTGGCTATTTCCCGCCCATAACGATCATAAATATTTCCGCGAGGGGCTATTATATATTTCTTTTTTATACGATTCTCTTCAGAGAGTCGGTAATAATATTTACCTTCAAAAACCTGGAGCTTGAGACTGAAGATTAATATTATTACAAAACTTATCAGGACAAGGGTCTGCAATAACCGGTAATTTTTTAACTCCTGATCCATACTTTATAGAAAATTTTCTGGAGGACGAAGATAATTGGTAGACAGAAGATGATTGTGAGGATGAATGTATTCCAGGCTGGTACCCTGCCCTGGATGATATAAGCCATAAGAATCCGCAACAGATAAAAAATGAAAAAGATAAATACCATGGTCAATGGTTCACGCACGAAATATTTTTTGATGAGGACCAGACTCTGGGCTAAAATGAGTAAAACAAACATATTCACACCCAGTGATACAGGATAATATAGGTCTAAAATTAGCCCGATGAATGCACTGAATATCAAGGCGAATTTATCATCTTCGTTCAAAATCACAAAATAGACAAGGATTGCGAGCAGATCGATGATGTAGTTAAAGGGAAGAAAGAGATAGGAGAGTATAAAATAAAAAAAGTATCTCATATATATAGTGGTCAATAAATCACATAAACATAGTTCAATCGATTGATGCTTATAGCGGGTTCAATAATGACTTCTTTAAAAAAAAGGTCCCCCTTTTTTTCTCTAACATCTGAGACCACACCGATCAACAGGCCTTCAGGGAAGATGTCACTCAACCCGGATGTATAAATCGAATCACCGATTGTGACATTATCATTGATTTTTATGTATTCCATCAGGAGCTGTCTTTTTTTCTTCACAATTCCGTAGATACCAGAACGAACATCCTTTCCGCTTATGGCAAAATCAGAGTTTTCAAACGTCTCGACTATCGCTATATCTGAAAAGACAGATTTGACCCTGCCGACGATTTTATTCTGCAGGATTACCGGTGCATTCGTGGTTATACTATCGTTCTTACCTTTATCAATGTACAGAAACCCGTTGAAATTCTGGGGATCGCGGCCGATGATATTAGCTTTTAATATTCGGAATTGGTTAGATAAAGTGTTATCTGAAGAGGATAAAAGACCGAGTCTGTTTTTGAACATCTGGTTTTCGATATTGAGCCTGCTCAATTCTGATTCAAGATGATCGATCTTTTTCTGGGAGATTTCAAGATACTGGAAATAATTAAAGTAAATCCTGATCGGCAAGAGCAATACCGCAGCACATCGATTGCTCAAATAGAGATCAGCATTCTCATTCAACAAAATGAATACCAATGAGATGGTGAGGAGTGCACTGAAGATAAAAATCTGGATCCGGGACAACTATTCTCTCTTCAGAGTAAAGATTACTTTCTCGTATTTTTGCATATCTTCTAAGATCTTGCCTGCCCCGTAGACGACTGCTTTGTTCGGTTGTTCAGCAACTGTCACCGGAAGGTTTGTTTCCTCGCGAATCAGGGTATCAATTCCCCTCAATAATGAACCACCCCCTGCCATATAAATCCCTGAATTCACAATATCTGCAGCAAGTTCTGGGGGAGTTTTCTCCAGGGTACTTCTTACTGCCTCGATTATCATGGAGAGGGGTTCCTGGATTGCTTCCCTTACTTCATGGCTTGTTATCTTTATCGTCTTCGGTATCCCTTTCACAAGGTCTCTGCCCCTTACTTCCATCGTCTTTTCTTCTTCAGTCGGAAATGCGTTACCGATCGCAATCTTAATCTCTTCAGCAGTCTGCTCACCAATGATGAGATTGTAGTTCTTTTTTATATACTGGACGATAGCATCATCCATCTCATCACCCGCAACCCTTATTGAGTTATTGGTGACTATTCCTGAGAGGGCAATCACGGCAATTTCGGTTGTGCCACCACCGATATCGATGATCATATTTCCCTGGGGTAGATGAACCGGCAGGTTTATTCCGATTGCCGCAGCGATCGGCTCGGAGACAAGATAGACTTCCCGGGCACCAGCAGCTTCTACCGAATCTCTAACTGCCCTTTTTTCTACCTCAGTAATGCCGGAAGGCACACAGATGATGACCCTTGGCCTGGTGAATAGTTTCTTTTGCTGGATTTTTTCAATGAATGAGCGCAGAAGCAATTCTACCATTTCAAAATCAGCAATTACACCGTCCTTCATTGGCCTTATTGCCTTGATATCTTCAGGTGTCTTACCGAGCATTCTCTTGGCCTCTTCACCCACCGCCACACATTTTTTGGACTTTATGTCCACGGCGACAACAGTCGGTTCATTGAGGACGATGCCCCGACCATGGACATAAATCAAAGTTGTGCAGGTACCAAGGTCTATCGCTACATCACTTAAAAAATGGCTCTTTAAATTCTTGAAAAAATTACCAATATTGAATCCCAACGGATGCCTCCTTGTGGAATATAATATTTAATTTTTTTCTGGTGTCAAGCGACAAGAAATATTGACGGATGACAAAAACTGGATATATTTAATTGTGGCTAAAAAATTCAAACCCGGACCATACAATTATTGTGATTATCGCTGTGAACGCTGTGATGAACGGGAAGATTGTCGGGTGTATAAAGAGAATCAGGAACGGATATTACAGCATTATATAAAAGGCGAGGACCCCAGTGACCCGGAAGTCTTTATGAATGATTTAAAAGAAATATTTGAAAAGACCCAGGCGATGATAAAACAGGCTGCTGCTGAAAGGGGAATTGAACTCGATGATATTCCAGATGAAGAGGAAAAAAGGACTGACCCCCACGAGTACGCCATATACAATCTTGCCTATGATTATTTCATCCGTGCGCACAGACTGATAAAAAGGCTTGAAGCAGAAGGAATTCCCGAGGATATCGAAGCAGAATTTGAAGATTTTGTATGGTACCATGCACTCATTGTTGCAAAGACCGGAAGGCTCGTCAGCAGCTTTGATGATGATTTTTTTGACCCTGAGGCTCGGGAGATAGAGGAGGAAGGAACACTTCAAGTGATTAATAAAAGCATCATGTACTCACGAAATGCACTCAATAAAATGCTCAATGAACTTCCTGATGATTTCCAGGATATTGTAGACTTGCTCGATATTTTAAAGAGACTGGAGATACAATTAAAGACCAACATAAGAAAAAAGATTGATAATTAATAAATTGACAGGATTACAATTTACAATTTTCAGGTTGAAGGGATAGAGTGAAGTCAATCTCTATTTTAGAAAATGTAAAGGAGACTATAGAGAGGCATAAGATGTTCGAGGGGGTTAAGAAAGCACTGATAGGATTTTCATCAGGTCCGGATTCGGTCTGCCTTCTCGATGTATTGAAGACAATATACCAGAATGATATAGATTTTTTTCTGATTTATGTAAACCACGGGCTCCGGGACAGGAAAGTTCTGGAATATGAAGAGAGGTTGACCGCATATTATGCACACAAATATAATTGTGGTTTCAAAATTGTCAAAATCAGCATACCGAAAACAAAAAAAGGGATTGAGGCAGAGGCAAGGGAAAGGAGATACGATGTCTTTATTGATTATGCACAAAAGATTTCAGCCCAGCGGGTGGTTCTCGGTCATAATCTTGATGATCTCGTTGAAACTTTTTTTATGAATTTGATCCGGGGCAGTGGTAATGTTGGATTCCAATCAATACCACCGGTGAGGTTACCATTTGTTCGCCCCCTGATCAATGTCAAAAAAATTGATATTCTGCGTTATTTGAAAGAAAAAGGATTGAAGTTTTCCCGGGATATGACCAATCTTGATATCGATATCCGCAGAAATTTCATTCGTCAGAAGATAATTCCAAGGTTGATAGAATTGAATCCACGTATTTATGAAACGATAAAAAGAGAGATAGAAATCCTCCACGATGATGAAGAATTTATGCAGATTGCGGTTAATCGAGCATATAATAGATGCAGAGAAAAGAAGAAAGACGGTATTACCCTTGACTTAAATCGATTGATGCATTATAATAAAGCAATAAGGAACCGGGTGATTATGAAGGCGATTGTAGAGTTAAAAGGGAATCTCACCGGTATTGAAAGTAAACATATTGAAGGTATATGGAGTCTAAGAAGTAAATTGAGTGGAAGAATACTATGTCTTCCAGAAGGCCTTTATGCCCAGAAAGTTTATGATAAAATTTTTCTGGGCTGGAAAGATAGCGCGATTAAAAAAAGGACCGAGATCGAACTTGAAATAGGCAAAGAAATTAGATTTGGAGATTTAAAGGTGAGGTCTGAAATAATAGAACATTTTGACCTGAAAAAAAAGAAAGAAAATTGTGAGGTCTTTGACCTTTCACAAGTTGTGCCACCACTTATACTGAGGAATAGAAAGCGCGGGGATGTTGTGGTAATAAAAGGTGGTAAAAAAAGATTGAAAGAGATTTTGATTGAGAAAAAAATAGCGTCTCTGGAAAGGGATGATGTGGGTCTGCTGTGTGATAGAGAAGGAATCCTGTGGGTGATGGGTGTTTACCGGGCTTATCGTGCATTTATTCAAAAAAATACAAAAAAGATTCTGAAGGTGGAATTTGAACATATTAATTAAAGAAGAAGATATTAAAAAAAGGGTGAAGGAACTGGGTAAAGAGATAAATAATGATTATAAAGGCAAAAATCCGATCTTGATAGGTGTACTTAAAGGTGCATTTGTGTTTCTTGCCGATCTATTGAGGGAGCTGGAGATTTCAGTGGAGATAGACTTCTTGGGGATTTCAAGTTATACCGGGACTAAATCGAGCGGAATCGTCCGTATCACTCAGGACCTTTCACTTAATATCGAAGACCGTGATGTAATTCTTATTGAAGATATTGTCGATTCAGGAAGGACGCTTGAGTATATCATCAACAATCTCAAAACACGAAGACCACGCAGCATTGCGGTCTGCACACTTTTGAACAAAAAAGATGCCCGTGTCGTTGATGTGCCCATCACCTATGTTGGCTTTAATATCCCAAGGGTCTTTGTCGTTGGTTATGGCCTTGATTATGAAAACAAATTCAGGAATTTAAAATATATTGGAGTCTATCATGGCGAATAAGAAAAGTCAGAAGAGCAAAGCCTGGCAGACGGTCCTGGTCTGGACACTACTTTTTTTGCTTGTGTGGTTTGGTATGCAATACTTTGCCGGTCAGGGGAGTCGTGCAGCAAATATTCCGTATTCTTTGTTTATCAGGGAGCTCAAGATAAGGAATGTGGAAAAAGTTACTATCTCAGAAAGGTCGGTAAAAGGAACATTCCGTAGTCCAATACTCTATGAAGGTAAGAATTTCAGGGAGTTTAATACCCTGATACCCTTTGATGATACAAAACTTGTTGACGAACTTCTTAAATACAATGTTGAAGTTTTTGTAAAACAGCGTTCAGGCTGGAGTGATGTTCTGATTGGAATCATCCCCTGGGTTGTGCTCATCGGTATCTGGATATTGTTTTTAAGGCAGATGCAATCCGGACAGAACCGGGCACTGGGATTTGGTAAGAGCCGGGCAAAGATTGTCCTTGAGAATAAACCATCGACCACATTCAACGATGTAGCCGGAGTAGAAGAGGCAAAACAGGAATTGCAGGAAGTCATAGAATTCTTAAAGGAACCGAGAAAATTTACAAGACTCGGAGGCAGGATTCCAAAAGGAGTTTTACTCCTCGGTCCACCTGGAACAGGCAAGACACTCATGGCAAGGGCGGTCGCTGGTGAGGCGGGCGTGCCATTTATATCTATCAGCGGTTCGGATTTTGTGGAGATGTTTGTTGGTGTTGGAGCCTCAAGGGTAAGGGATTTGTTTGACACTGCAAAAAGGCATTCTCCATGTATTGTATTTATTGACGAAATCGATGCCGTGGGCAGACTGCGTGGCGCAGGTCTGGGTGGTGGGCATGATGAACGGGAACAGACATTGAATCAGTTACTAGTGGAGATGGACGGATTTGAGGTGAATGAGGGTATAATACTGATGGCAGCTACGAATCGCCCGGATATTCTCGACCCTGCATTATTGAGGCCTGGCAGGTTTGACAGAGTCATTGTTCTTGACCGTCCAGATGTACGGGGAAGACTCGGAATTTTAAAGGTCCATACGAGGCGTACACCACTGGCAGCAGATGTGGACCTTGAAGTTCTTGCCCGGGGTACACCTGGCTTTTCGGGTGCAGACCTTGCCAACATGGTAAATGAAGCAGCACTCCTTGCTGCACGGAGAAATAAAGACAGGGTTTCGATGCAGGAATTTGAAGATGCCAAAGATAAGATTCTGATGGGTGTAGAAAGAAAAAGCCTGCTCATCTCTGAAGATGAGAAGAGACTTACCGCTTACCATGAATGTGGACATGTTCTGGTATCAAAATTTCTTCCGGGGATGGATCCGATCCATAAGGTAACGATAATTCCACGGGGCATGGCACTCGGTGTTACTCAGGCATTACCCCTTGATGAGCGCAGGACGTATTCAAAGACCTATTGTTTCAATCAACTCGCTTTTATGCTTGGTGGAAGGGTAGCAGAGAAACTCGTATTGGGTGATCTTTCCACCGGTTCTGGAAACGATATTGAGAAGGCGACGAAACTCGCCCGTAAGATGGTTTGCGAATGGGGTATGAGTGATAAATTAGGACCGCTCACTTACGGTGAAAAACAGGAAGAGATTTTTTTAGGCAGGGAGATAGGAATTCATCGTGATTATTCTGAAGCAACAGCGCGGGAGATTGATGAAGAAATTAAGAACATAGTACAAAAGGCTGAAGCGATCGCTGAAGAGATAATAAGAAATAACCTTGATAAATTAAAACTGCTCGCAGAAAAACTTCTTGAAAAAGAAATTCTGAGTGGTGATGAAATTGATGAGATAATCGGACTGAAAAAGGCGAAAGAAGGTCAATCACAGGGAATGACGAGTTGAGAGAGTAAATGGATATGTCACGCAACGAATAAGTTCTGCAAAAACAGAAAGGATAATCTAAAATGGATAAAAAGAAGATTGAAAAGGCAATAAAGATGATAATCAAGGCGATTGGTGAGGATATAAATCGAGACGGACTTAAGGATACGCCAAGGCGTGTTGCTGAGATGTATGAGGAAATATTTTCCGGGGTAAAGTATGATCCAAAAAAGGAGCTCAAGGTATATCGAACAAAGAATGAAAATGAAATGATACTGGTGAAGGATATCCCATTTTATTCTATATGTGAACATCATCTGCTTCCATTCTTTGGCAGGGCACATATTGTATATATACCAAGAGAAAATAAAATTACCGGGTTTTCAAGTCTGGTAAGGGTGATTGATGTTATGTCCCGGCGACCTCTATTGCAGGAGAGGTTGACCCATGAGATTGCTGATTTTTTAATGGCAAATCTAAAACCGATGGGAGTGCTTGTGGTCATTGAGGCTGAGCATCTCTGTCTTTCAATGATTGGTGTTAAAAAACCAGGTACATTAACTGTTACTTCTGCAATTCGCGGTGTGATGCAATCAGCCGCGACAAGGGCCGAGGCATTTTCTTTGATAAAGGGCAGATAATTAAATTTGAATCCAGAGCGAATATTTTTGAAGTTTTGTTAGCATCTGTGGACAAATGATGGATCTGGATTGAGAGGGTAAACTATTGTACACTAGCCGTACATTAATACTTTTACATCGATTGGTAGCTTATATACAAAATCTTGCGTTCCGTTTAGATTTTTATGGTATCCTGGTTTTGCAAAAAAAGATAAGGCAGTTTATAGGCACTCATTGACAGGATAAAGATTTTAGTTATATTTATTTTTAAGGGGGTATGTATGGGTATTTTTATAATATTATTAAACTTAGCTGCTGAAACGATCACACCCGACATCGAAGGCAGAATTTATACACTCAGGGATGTTAATTCAAACTGGATCGAGACATTCACTCCACCCCAGCAAATGCCTAACTGGCCCAAGACAATCGGTGTCAGTCCGTATTATGCGCCAAGTGGTGTGAACCTTGCCGATGTCAATAACGACGGTGATTTAGAGATTATAGTTGGGTCAACAAACAATCAGGTTTATATCTGGGATTATCAGGGAAATCTTATGCCCGGCTGGCCAGTGACACTGGGTGGCATGGTCCAGGCAAAGGTTGCAGTAGGCGATATTGATAACAATGGCGATATGGAGATAGTGATTGCAGCAAGGAATGGATATGTCTATATATATAATCATGATGGAACGAGTTATCCTAACTGGCCCCAGAATGCAAATGGTGTTCTCGGTTTTATTGCGCCTGTCCTTTTTGATCTTGACCGAGATGGTGATTTAGAAATTATTATGGCACAGATGCAATCCGGACAACCAGGGCATGTCTATGTCTGGCATCATAACGGAGTTATCTATCCAGGCTGGCCCCAGAACACTGATTATCTTGCAGTTGCTTCGGTTGCTGTCGCTGACATAGACAATGACAATCTTTTTGAAATTGTCTGCCTTTCTTACCGTTCAGTATATGTATGGGACCAGAATGGAAATACAGAACCAGGCTGGCCCAAACTCAATGTTGCTGGTGGTATGAGTTATGCCCAGCCTGTAATTGCAGATTTAGATAATGATGGTGATTTAGAGATTCTCCATTCGTATTATACAAATAATGTGAACTATGTGAATATCTATCATCATAACGGCACGAATTTTAATAACTGGCCCCAGACATTCCCAGGACCCCAGACCTATACAATGCCGGTTGTTGGTGATATTGATGGGGATGGTGATTTAGAGATATTCGGTGGTGGTCATATCATAGGTGCACCAAATCTCCTTGCCAGACATCACGATGGAAACCAGGTAAGTGGCTGGCCAGTGAATTGTGAGATGCTTGAGTGTTCACCAGTTGTTTTTGATGTTGATAATGATAAATTCCGTGAAGTCCTGATTGCGGATAATCTGAATCCCGGAAATTTTTATGCCTATGAAGGGAATGGAACTTATGTTACTGACTGGCCCATTGCTACGCAATCAGCTGCAATTGTGAACAGCCCTGCTGTAGGTGATGTAGACCTGGACGGTGATATTGAGATTTGCCTTCTGGTTAGCAATGGCACTGTAAATCTCTGGACCATTACCGGTGTTCCATATAATGGTTATTATACCGATTGGGGAACATTCTACCATGACCAGTGGAATACGGGCTGGTTCCATCCAAAGGCACCTCAAAATCTTAGTGCTACAGGAGCGACCAACCACATCAATCTTATCTGGAACAAAAACAGAGAGCCGGATATTGCAGGCTATAATCTCTATCGTAGCCAGACTTCTGGAGGTCCATACACGAAGATAAATACTGCACTGATTACGGACACAACTTATAATGATTATAATGTCTCGCCAGGGATTATTTATTATTACTGTGTCACAGCCCAGATAAAGGCATTTGCTGAATCACGATTGAGCAATGAGACGTCTGCCCAGCTGGGAATAGTGGAAAATAACTTAAAGAAAATTTCGTCGCTCGAAATCAGGCCCAATCCTTTTAAAGACTTTATCAAGATTACTGATAATGATATAATAAAAATAAAAATTTTTGATGTGGAAGGACGAATGGTTGCATCATTAGAAGGGAATGATATATTCTGGATGCCGGCAGAAAGATTGAAATCGGGCATATATTTCATTGAGGTAAGAAAAGAGAATGAAAGTACTGTTAAAAAGATTATAAAGATTAATTAATAAAGTTATAATTTTGTTTCCAATGTGATAATTTGCCATTCTTTTGCCTCAAAGGATATTCTATTTCGTTTTACTGAATCGACTCTTTTAATCCGTTTCTCGTTTAAATTTGTAAAATAAACTTTTTCTGGATTAGTCCAGAGATTGATTTCACCCTTTAAGCGATTTTTTCTTTTCTGAGATGGAATTGAATATAGTCTGATTATGAGAGTGTCTCTATCTTCACATTTTTTTATTGCAGTAACCAGAAAATCGACAGGTTTTATTCTCATAAATGATTTCTTTGCCGGAAGGTTGATTTTCTTAAAATTCCTGGTATTGATTCTATCTTTAGGAATATACTTCATCGGAATATTATGTTCATACGCCTGTTTTATAACACATTCTGGTATTAAATCATTTTTATATAACATTATTGCATAGCGAAAAGAATGCGCTCCTGAACATTGGGCTTCAGGAACTGCAATTTTTGGCCCTGCGTGGCCAATTCTTGTTTTAAGATCATCGCGACTCAACCATCCCACAGATCTTAACAGGGTCAGACATATTACTGCACCTGCTTTTTCTTTTTTTATTTCATACTCAGGTAATCCTTCGCTTATTAGTGCAACCCCAATTTTTTTATCATCAATACAAATAAAATTTTCCATATGGTTTGTCGGCTGGGGCATTTGAGACCAGCCTTTGCCTTCAGGAAGGGTTATTTTTCGTGTTATTATATGAAAATGTTCTTCTGCTTTTACTTCATCGGTTTGAATATCAGTCGGGAATAAAACTCTCAATCTATGGTCTTTGACATTATTAAAAAATTTTAATTCAAAATCCACCCTGGGGGTACCACTTAAAAGAGAAACTTTCACTTCTACAGGATTAGATATTTTTTTACTTTTTCTATTTTTTCTGTCTGGTGTCAAACTTTCTGGTAGAAAGAGTTTATAATTTATAAGCATGGTTGCTTTTACCGGTCCCGATTCAGTAATTTTTATACTGGCAACAATCTTTTCACTGGTGATAGTTAGAGAATTCTCTGCTGGCGAAAAATCATATTCATCTCCAGCATCCTCAGTATCTTCTAATATATTGAAATTCTTGTAAATTTTTCCGGTTGATTTATCCACAATCGTTAAGGTTCCGTTTTTTTCTGCGGTTACTTTTAAAAATTTATTTTCAATGGTGTTATTGTTTACAACTATATCGGTTTTAAAACCTGAGGCTTGCTTTTCATTTGGAATGATATGGATTGTATTGTATCCGAAGGCAGGAACCAGAAATGGCTTAACTAATACCACAACGCAATCGTCACCTTCTTTGACAATCTGGTAGGGTAGAATATTATTTTCTGAATCTTTAATAACAAATTTTTCTTTTATCCAATTTTTTGATAGTATAATTTCTATGGGATCGTTTCTATCCCAGAGAAGCGGATTAAATAATACGAAAGATTCACAGATATTAGTCTCACCTGAAATTTGAGCATCAATATATGAAGCAATTTTGGTCAATGCATCGGCGAGCAAAGTCTCAGCTATCTGTTGCACAAGCATATATCTTGTTAAGTCTTCCCTGTGAACTTCATCGACACTACAGCCGCAAATGTCATCATGGGGGTGGTTTTTAAGGAGTGTGCGCCAGGCATAATCAATTTCTGCTTCTGGGTAATCCTGTCCAGTAAGAAAGTGGGTTAAGGCACAGAATGGTTCAACCCATTTTTCTAATAGAATCTGACATTTAAAATTCTCTTGCTTTAAATATATTCTCGATGAAAGAACACCAGGTAGCAGGGGTGCATATCTTGATGCCCTCAATTCATTTTTATAAATTTTAAATTTTTTACTGAAACCTTTTACATATTTGAAAAATTCTTCTGGTGTAGCCTGGATGAAATTGATGTCGTCAAAATTTTGATTTAAATATTTTATTATTTTATTAAGTTCTGGCTGAGGTTCAAGGTGATCACACCCGTTGCTTATATAAAATGCTGGGGTTGTTATATATTTTTTCAGTCTTGTTAACATTTTTTTTATCTGTTCTGCCGCTTTATCATAATTAAGTTTTAAAGTGCCATTTTCATAGAGATAGCCGAGATTAGCCGCATTACAATAACCTGTAATCTGATGGTGGGCAATAATTTTACTCTCAAGGTAAGGAGCAATCCAGAGAAATTCATTACCCAGTTTTTCACCGGCATCGCCCATTCCCCGCGTAAAAATAAAATTATCAATTTCAAACCCATTGAGAATTTGGGGTAATTGGGCAATATGTCCAAAAGAATCCGGGCTATATCCGACCTTCATAACCCTGCCAAACTTTCTTGCTATTCTGTTGCCAATGAGTAAATTCCGGATTAATGATTCACCGGATACTAAAAATTCATCAGGTAAACAATACCAGGGACCGACCATAATATTACCCTTAGAGATAAATTTTTTTAATTTCGTTTCCCATTCCGGATGGATTTGTAAGATATCTTCCAGTAACACGGTCTGCCCATCAAATATGAATTTGAATTCTGGATTATTCTTTAAAATGGAGAAAAGTTTTTCAGTCAATTTTAAAAGTTTGATACGGAATTTTTCAAAAGGTAGATACCATGCCCGATCCCAATGCGTATGAGAAATGACAAAGCCAATAAAATTTTTTTTATTTTTTCCCATTTTGCTTTTCTATTCAATTAATAGCGGGATATTATACGCTTAAGGATTAAGAAGTCAAGTTTTAACAATTACACCAAAACCAAAATCTGCCCTTGATTTTTTGTTTTGATTTTATACTATATACCATGGAGAAAGGTAATTGCAAATATTCATCAATTATAATTAAAAATTTGCAATGTGAATACAGAAAAAATCCAATCGGTATCAGTAAAGTAAAGCCACGATTGAGCTGGATATTGGTCTCATCAGAACATAATCAGCGACAGAGTGCCTACAGGATTTTGGTTGCCAGCAAAAAGGAATTACTTAAGAAAGATATTGGAGACTTATGGGATTCAAAAATGGTTTATTCAGAGCAAACGAATAATATAGTTTATCAGGGTAAGCCTTTAAAATCGCGACAAATATGCTGGTGGAAGGTCATGATATGGGACCGCGATGGGACACCGTCAAAATGGAGCAGGACTGCCTTCTGGACAATGGGACTTCTGAACAAAGATGAATTTAAGGGAAAATGGATTTCATATGATACCCATAGATTTAACGAAGATAAAGAGTTAATCTTGCCTCCATGCCCTTATTTTCGTAAAGAACTTGTAGTTCCTGAAGATTTTTCAAGGGCTATTGTTTATATAACCGCACTCGGCGTATTTGAATTGTATATCAACGGTAAAAAAGTGAGCAGGGATTTATTGACACCCGGCTGGACATGTTATGAAAAACGTGTATATTACCTCACTTATGATGTAAAAAAATATGTAAAATCGGGAAAAAATGCAATTGGTGTAATACTTGGTGATGGCTGGTTTTCCGGATATGTTGGATTTGGACTTCTTAAAAATATTGGCACGGGAAGAGAGTATTACGGTAGTACTCCGGCTTTTCTGCTACAATTGGAAATAGAGTATGGATCCGGGAGACAGAAGATAATTGTTAGCGATGAGACCTGGAAGGCAACGGTAGGTCCGATAAAATACAGTGACATCTTAATGGGTGAATTTTATGATGCAAGAAATGAAATAAGTGGATGGTCTGAAATCGGTTTTGATGATTCAAAATGGTATAAGGTTGAAATAACAAAGAATTTTGTCGGTATAATAGAATCATATCCTTCTGAACCGGTCAGGGTTGTAAAAGAGATAAATCCAGTTAATATTACGAAATTAAGAGATGAGACACTTATTGTTGATATGGGACAGAATTTTGCCGGAAAGGTAAGATTATGCGTTAAGGGTAAAAGAGGAACAAAACTGGTAATAAAAACAGCAGAAATGTTATACAGAGATGGTTCACTAATGCGAGAAAACCTCCGCAAGGCAAGAAGCACAGATATTTATATCCTTGCCGGAAAAGGTAAAAAGGAAATCTGGGAACCCCATTTTACATTCCATGGCTTCCGTTATGTTGAGATAAAAGGTTTTCCTGAACTACCAGAAATATTATCAATCAAAGGTATAGTAATGAGTTCTGATCTGCGGAGAACCGGGTCATTCAAATGTTCGAACAGATTGGTGAATAAAATTTATAAAAATATTCTCTGGACACAATTGTCAAATTTTGTTGATATCCCTACTGATTGCCCGCAGAGGGATGAACGGTTGGGGTGGTGTGGTGATGCACAAATTTATATAAAGTCTGCCACATATAACAGTAATGTGGTGACATTTTTTGAAAAGTGGATTACAGCACTGAATGATGAACAATGGAAAAATGGAAACTATCCAAATTACGCTCCAGACCCATTTAAAATTGATACTATCTCAAGCCCGGGCTGGCGTGATGCAGGTATTATTTGTCCTTATACAATTTATAAGGTATACGGTGATACATATATAATCAAAGAAAATTATAAAAAAATGAAATCGTTTATAAATTTTTTAGAAAATGAAAGTCGATGCGATTCTTTAAAAGCAGAAAAAAAGCATTTTGGCGACTGGTTGCATTTAGGAAGAAAAACGCCAAACGATATGATTGCGGATTTTTATTTTATTAATGATATTGATATGATGAAGGAAATGGCTCTGGCCATAGGGGAATATGAGGATGCAAAAAGATTTTCAAAACTGGCACAAAAGGTTAGAAAAAGTTTTGAAAAAAAATATTTAAATAAAAAAGGATTTTTAAAAACTGAAACACAGACAGGATATGCCATGGCATTATATATGAACATATTGCCTGAAAAAATTCGTAATAGCACAGCGCGAAGACTTGTGGCACTTATAGAAGATGCAGGCTGGCATTTAAATACAGGATTTCTGGGAATAAAACATCTGCTTCCAGTTTTATCAAAATCCGGTCATAACGATGTTGCTTGCAGATTAATTACTAACACGACATTTCCTTCATGGGGTTATGAAATAGTAAACGGTGCAACAACAATATGGGAAAGATGGGATAGTTATACAAGAGAAAAAGGATTTCAAAATCCGGAAATGAACTCTTTTAATCATTACGCATTCGGTTCTGTATGCGAGTGGCTTTTTGGATATTTAGCAGGGATAGATACCGATGATGCTGGTTTTAGAAAAATAACAATAAAACCCCATCCTGACAGATTATTTTCATTTGTAAAAGTTAGATATGAATCAATAAATGGCACTATTGCAGTTGAATGGAGTTTGAAAAAGAATGTCTTCGACTTAAAGGTGAATATTCCCTGTAATGTATCAGCAACGATATATGTCCCTAAGATTGATGCTAAAAAAATAAAAATGAATGAGAAGTTAAATAGAGGCAAAGATATTATATTTTTAAAGATAGAAGGTAACTATGCAGTCTATTCTATAGGTTCAGGTCAGTATAAATTTAAGGGTGAATATCCCATTTAAAAACAGGTGAAAAATGTGAAGCCCCGGAGATTTTATTGAATTCTCTCCATATTTTTTAATTTGAACGTTTTTTGTCTTTCTGCAGGAGCGACTTCCCGGTAGCGATAAAATCTAACTCAGTGGATAATTCTTTTATCAATTTCTAATGTAGGGCAAGGCTTTAGCCTTGCGTTTTTACTTCCAAACCGATAATCTCCCTGTTTTTCCATTGACAAAAAGGGATTTTTAGCACGCAGGCAGTCATCACTCAGCGAATAATTAATTTTAAAGCAGACCCTATTTTAGTCGTAGCGGCAGATTTTACGCTGCAAAGATTAAATTTATTCTATTTATTTGATATTCCGAATTTAAACTGCAGACCAGGGTCTGTATCTGCATTTTTTTAATAATCCGCCTTTTCTTAAGGATTAGATAGGGAGATTACTGGTTCTTTAAACTAAAAATGACCAGCCGGTAGTCTTTATTAACCTTCAATACTTATAAACCAGTAAATAATAATATTCTTGATTTTCAATTCATAAAATGTAGAGAGAAACCCGAAGATTTAACCATTGACATTTATTAATTTCTTGAAATTATAACTGCCCGGTCAGTCATTGGAGAAGGTTAACAGACAGATGAACTATGTGAGCCGCTGTGGATCTTGCAAAATTTTCCGAATGCCTTGATTATAACTTAATAGACCACCATCTTTGCTGTTTTGAAGCCTTCACCAGTTTCAATCCCCCAAAAATACACTCCGCTATTCAATCCTCTTGTGCTGAAATCAATATTGTGGATGCCAGGATTAAGAACTCCCTTATAGATTTCTTTGGCAAGACGGCCTGAAACATCGTATAAGTTTATTGAGCATCTTTGATGCTGATTGAGATTGATTCCAAGAACAACCTTTGCATAAGAATTTTTCTTAACAAGCGCGGGCACAAAGAAAAGTGGCATATCCTTCCTTGTGCTTTCTTCTTTAATAGTCTGAGTAATATCTGTGCTTACCCAGAATCTTCTGCCACCTTCGTAGTAGAATAATGCATTATTACAGGCAAGCAGGCCACCAAAGAAATGGGAGATGGGGAATGGTTCTTGCTCGATTGTATTTCCAGTATTGAATGAGCGTGCAATATAGAGCGTATCGCCATAGTAGAGAAAATAGAGACTGCCATTTGGTGCAACATCAGTTGCAAAGTTGTAGTATCCATTAAACATTATACTATCAAGAATTCCGCTCAAAAGACGATAGCGATAGATTGGGACATCAGTGAGATACAGGATTTTTTGATTGTTATCGTATGATATTTCGTCTGTTCCTTCTCCAGGGTCAATCGTTAGGAATTGCCAGGTGGCACCACGGTTATAACTTACGAATACTGAATCATCAGTTGCTACAAAGATTGTATCAAGACCAGCAAGGTTTGATAAAGAGGCAGGTTTTGCAAAGACAGGTATGAAGTTTGTTCCACCATTAGTTGAACGAATCAAGAATGTATCACAGAGTCCGATGATGATGTTGGGATTTCTGGTAATGAGAAAATCGGTTGGCATATAGGTTGAATCGACCTTTGTCCAGTTTTGTCCGCCATCTGAAGATGTGAATATCGTTCCCATTGAAAATGTCATCCCCGAAACCTGGGCATCGGCACAGGAGACAATAAGAAAATTGGGGTTCGTTGGAGCAGATTCGACTGCTGAACCCATTAAGAGAAAATTTTTTAATGTGTCATAATTGGCACCATAATTTTTAATGCGGTAGACTGTTCCACCCAGACCAATGGCATAAAAGACTGTATCAACCGATGGATAACTTGCAGCACCCTGACTGATAAGAGTATGGGCGTAGAGATTATTGCGTTGAATGGACCATGTCAATCCCTTATTGGTAGTTTTGAATACACCCTTGCCCAGACTACCGGCATAGAATGTTCCTGAACCTGCATGGCTGATATAGGTTGCAATCTCCCGTGGTTCAACATAAGAGAAAAGCCATATTCCATACTGTCTCACACCGCGAAATATTCCAGGGTTGATTACACTCGATACGATGATTGTATCATTGCCTGTGAATTCAATATCAACAGCCTGGAAT
>JAOAFX010000035.1 GCA_026416055.1 Caldifarciminota bacterium | reverse complement strand
CAGCGGGTGATTCAGTTGAAGTCTTATTTACCCGAGATACAGTCTCCTGGTATGTTTTGCGGTTCAGACCGCCAATGGGTCCCCCCGGATTGACATCGATCGGAGTTTTAATAGGACCGCCTGACCCGGTTCCAGATACAATTCTTATCCACGGTGTTGAATATTTTGATGCGACTGGTAACGACTATGATGTAGTCTGCTATCTGGATACAATGAGCCTATGGCGTCTCTATGGCTGGGTAACAAATAATACACTTAATGACCGATATCCGTCAGTTTTCTGTTCTCAGAATTATGCTTATATCGCCATGCAATCTGAAGTTGCTGCTGGAAACAACGATATAGTATTCAATTATTCCACAAACTATGGTGCAACATGGGGAACAACACTTGTCAATATAACTAATAACCCGGCGAATGAAACATTTCCAAGATTACACGGGATTGAAAGTACAATAGGTTGCAATTACATTTTTGGTGGCAACGCCGTGAGATTCAATTATTCTATCTGGTACGGACAGGATGGCACCTGGCAGCCGACACCGGAAGTAGTAACTGATAATCCTTCTGCAAATAGTGGATACCATTCAACTGCGCTTCTTTTCACTTCAAATTACATCCACGCAGCTTGGGAAGATACGAGAAATTCAGGAACTGATGGCATTGAAATATATACGGCACGAAGAGACCCGATAGTTGGAATTACTGAAACAAAAACAGCAGAGTTTAGTAAGCTGAGACTTTATCCTAATCCATTCAAAGATAGAGTGAATATCAGTTTGAACCCGGCATTCCTGGGAAAGAGGCTGGAACTTTATCTCTATGATTTATCGGGCAAACTCCTCACTAAGGAGTCTATAGTTGCGGACAATTTAACAGTAACCTGGAATGCAATCGACAATCACAGAAGAAAATTACCAAATGGAATATACGTCTTGAGAATCGTTGATGGAAATAATGTACTGACACAGAAGGCGATATTGCTCCAGTAACCAAAGAAGAAAAAAATACAGCCCCTCTAATCAAAGAGGGGCTTTTTTGTTTTATTTTTTTATTGACATTTAATAAATTTTTGTTATAATCATTAAAATTTTAAGGGGCAGTAGCTCAGTTGGGAGAGCGTCTCGTTCGCAGCGAGAAGGTCGCCAGTTCGAATCTGGTCTGCTCCATGCAAAAGGGAAGAAAATGATAATACCAAAACGAGTTTTTTTAACAAAAGGCGTGGGAAAGCATAAAGAGAAATTAGCAAGTTTTGAGTCTGCATTAAGGGATGCTGGTATTGCACCATTCAATATTGTACGTGTCTCAAGCATCCTGCCGCCTGGAGCAAAACTTGTCTCGAAAGCAAAAGGGTTACAGTATCTTTCACCGGGCGAGATTGTTTATTGCGTTATTTCTGAGTGTAGTACAAACGAACCTCATCGATTGATTGCGGCAAGCATCGGTGTGGCAATTCCAGCCGACCGTAATCAGTATGGTTATCTTTCAGAATATCATTCTTATGGCGAAACAGAAACCAAGGCTGGAGATAAAGCAGAAGACCTTGCTGCCCAGATGCTCGCTACAACCCTTGGTGTACCCTTTGACCCGGATACAAGTTATGATGAAAGGAAAGAACTCTGGAAGATTTCAACAAAGATAGTTAAAACGATGAACATTACCCAGACCGCGATAGGAGATAAATTTGGGCTCTGGACGACTGTGATTGCCGCAGCGGTTCTCGTTCCATAGAGAAGATTTAACCAAGAAATGGTGCTTTTGTTTCTTATTGGTTTTACCCTTCCTGGTGTCACAACGTGTGGCGATGTTGTTTTTTACTATGATGCACGTTCACTCGGTCTGGCCGGAAACACAACAATACTTGAAAATAATCTTAATCCAGCGAGCATCTGTTTAGCTGATAGACTTTATATTTATGCAGGTGGGGTATTATTCGAAGGCAGAGAAAAAAGGGGGTTAAGAGTTTATGATTCGTATGGAAATAACATAGGAATATCAACGATAGCGGTAAATCAAACAAGCAAGTTCGATCTTGCTCCTCTCGGTGTTGTAGTTCCTGTGAAATTGCTGAGGTTCAGGTTGAATCATTATGAACTGTATGACTTCGATTATTATTTCCATAAAAATTATCGTGATGATTTTTATCAGATTGTCAAAATTGTAGATGACTCATACAGAGGTGGTCTGAAATCTATATCACCAGGGATTGGTTTAAACTATAAATTCTTGAACATCGGCCTGGAGTACGATTTCGTCTATGGCAGAGTGGAAAGAGAATTGAGAACATATTATCCTCATACAGGGGTGGATTCAATTAGAACATTGAAGCGAAATTTTTCAGGTACCTCTTTCAAATGTGGTGTCATCTTGAAACCTTTATCCCATTTCCGCCTGGCATATTTCTTTGAAAATTCCTTTGAATTATTTGATGAAAGTGATACTTTAATCTATCCTACCGGACATAATTTTGGCTTTTTTTACCAACCACCACATCGTGTTCCAACCCGGTTTCTGGCTGAAATGAATTATAAATTGTGGGATAGAGCAATTTTTTTCTATAAATTCGCTGTTGAGCACACCCTTCTTATAAATTATGCAATCCGGTATGGATTTTGTCTCTTTCCAGATTATAATCAACCAGCGGTCTGGAGTACAAATCTGACTCTCGGGCTCGGAGGTAATTTTAAAAATTATTGTTTTGATTTTGGTTTTGCCCTGGGCAAAAGGGACTATACAAATACTGATTTCGGGGGACTTGGAATTGAAGGGAAACAAATCTTTGATGAAGTGCACAACCATTTTCTCCTTTCATTCGGTTTCAGACTATAATGACATTGTGCATTTTAGCATTCTACCTTTTCACTGCTGTTCCCGAACATATCTACATTTTATATACAAACGATATTGAAGGTGCCCTTCTGCCCAGTACTGCATGGTGGATAAACCCTTATTTCCCACCGCCGATCGGTAACGCGGCTGGTGCTGCTACATTCATCAAAGAAAAGAGAAAAGAAGCGGACAGTCTTGGTTATGGCTTTTTACTTATTGATACCGGTGATATGTTCATTGGCTCACCAATTGGTGAATTTTCTAAGGGCAAGGCGGTTGTTGATTATTTCAACCATTGTGGCTATGATCTTATTTCCCCGGGAAATCATGATTTTGATATGGGTGTTGATGTATTCAGAGATATTGTCAAAAATGTAAAAGCCCAGGTCATATGCAGTAATATTGTTTATGAAGATACCAAAGAAAATGTCGAATATCTCAAACCTTATACAATCATTCAATTTGGTGATTTGAAGATAGGGGTCTTTGGTTTAATTACCGAATACATGAAAGGGATGACTACACCTGAAAGATTTAAAAATCATGCCGTGTTAACTGAGATTGAGACGGCAAGAAGATTTGTGGATACTTTAAAGACAAAGGGTGTTGATTTGATATTTGCCATGACCGGGATTGGTCTGCGTCACGACAGAAGACTTGCCGAAAATGTTCCAGGTATAGATGTAATATTTGGTTCTCATAGTGCTACAGCTCTTGAAGAGCCATATGAAGATTCAATAAATCACACAATAATTTGCCAGAATTACAGCCATCTTACAAGTATCGGATTTCTTGATTTAAAGATTGATAAAAAAACAAAGAAGATAATCGGCTACCGTGGTGAACTTATAGATTTATTAAGCGATGAGATTGAACTTGATACAGTCTTGCTGAATAAATTGAAAAAATGGGAAAAAGATACCCAAAAAGGATTTGATGAGGTACTCGGCTACGCCAAAAAGGAATTAACCCGTGCTGGTTTTGAAGAATCACCGATGGGCAATTTGATAACCGATGCAATGCGCGAATATTTTAATGCTGATATTGCCATTCATAATTCAGGGGGTATCAGATCAAATTTTAAAAAAGGTGAAATAACATATCGCGATTGCTATTATGTGGACGCACTTTCAAACACTGCAGTTTTAATGAAAGTATCTGGAGAACAGGTAAAAAAGATTCTTGAAGTTGGCGTTAATGGTCGTCATGCAATCTTTCAGGTTTCCGGAATAAAATTCAAATACGATTCAAGAAGACCGATCAATGAGCGGGTGATAGAAATAAGGATGACTGATGGAACTTTGATAAATCCAGACAAGGAATATTTGCTCGTTACCAATTCATTCCTTGCTGCTGGAAGTGGTGATTATGCAGTTTTTAAAGAGGGGAAAGAGGTTCAGGAAACTTATACCTATCTGCGTAATATAATCGCTGATTATGTGAGAAAATATTCACCGATAGATAAAGACATTGAAGGAAGAATTATTGATGTTGCGCATAAATAATTAAAGATTCTAATATGTTAGGTTCAGGAAAGAATAGAGTATCACTGTGGTTAATAATGTTATCTTTTAATCTTTACGCAGGGCAACTTAAAATCTCTACTTACAATCTTTTAAACTTTTCGAATACTACAGGTAATGAAAGAATAAAATACTTCAGGCAGGTTATTGATTATTTGAAACCCGATATCCTTGTGGTCCAGGAAATGGCGAATGAGACAGGTATGGAAGTATTCCGGGATTCAGTTTTGAATTATGTAGACACCGATTTCTCATCTGCTCCTTTTCATGATGGTCCGGATACTGACAACAGTTTATTCTATCGCCGAGCAAAGGTAGAATTTATTGATGCCCTTTATATACCAACTGTTAATAGGGATATTGCTCGATACAGGATGAGGATGAAAGATTCCAATCGAGATTTTTTTATTTTTTCTGTACATTTTAAAGCGGGTGAAGAGTTTGAATTTATGAGATTACAGGAGGCAATGAGGCTACGCAGCCATCTCGATTCCCTGCCAGATTCAACTGAATATCTTGTGGCTGGCGATTTTAATTTTTACTACAATGAGGCTGGCTATTGTAAACTTGTTGATAGTATTGAGATCAGCCCGAGGGGTTTGCGTGATATTTTAAACCTTGAAGGAAAATGGCATGATAATTATCATTATGCCTATGCTCATACTCAATCAACGAGGATTGAACAACTACCCGATGGTGGTGCCGGTGGCGGACTTGATGACCGTTTTGATTTAATTCTATGTTCACCAAATTTTTTAGATACTGCAGGACTTTTTTTACCTCGTGAATCCTATACCATTCTGGGTAATGACGGAGAACATTTCAATAAGTCGATTAATAGCGGGATAAATTATGCCGTTCCTGCTGAAGTGGCGAGGGCACTTTACTATGCATCTGACCATCTGCCGGTTTCGGTCATCATCATGGATGGTCTTGGCGTCGACTCAAAAGGTAAAGAAGTTGTTATATATCCAAATCCTATGCGCACTCAGGCATACATAAAATTACCTCATTTTGATGATTTCAAGAAGGCAAGGGTTACGATCACCAATATTCTTGGCCAGCGGATGTATGAAGTTGAAAGTATTAATCCCAATCTTGTTGCAATAAGCCATGACAAGTTTAATGTTGGAATTTATTTTGTCCATATCCAGATTGAAACGAAGTATAATAATCATAATTTTCAAACTAAACTTGCTGTTATGAGATGATCTTATTATTCATTCTGAATATTTACATCGATAATTCATTAAATTTGTCAGCCGGTATTCTGGGGACTGGCATGGGCGGAATGATGGTAATGATTGATGAAGGCTTTCCTGTTTTTCACAATCCAGCGATTAATACCAGAAGGGAGTTCAATTTCGTTCTGGGACGGTGGTTTTATGGAACCAGCAATTTAATATTTGGTATGACGAGCAAAAATAATGCGATCGGGATATATTATCTAAATTATGGTGAAATTCAGGGTTATAACGATTACGGCATTCCGACTAATAGATTCACACCATATGATATGAATATTGGTTACGCACGGAACTTTGGCGCAATAGGATTTTGTATAAAAAATTTTCATACACGAATAGATTCATTTTTCTTTGCAGGTGTAGTAGGTGGTCTCGGTTTACACCTAAAATCCAGAAGATTGATGATGGGTGCAAAACTTGACAACATCGGCGCCGAATTAATCTATAAAATAAATGTTCCTCTGACAATAGGGTTTGGCATTAAATATGTGGTCTACGATGATTTTGATATCTTTATTGAAGTAAAGGGTAAGGATTATGAGATGGGGAGTGGTATCTTATATAAATACGAAAATCTTAAGATATTTAGCGGGTTCAAATATATAAAACCAGCACGATATGTCGATTATCCTGCTTTAGCTGACTGCTGGTTTTCGGGGGGTGTAATAATTGCCCTCGATGAGTATGAAATCGGTTATTCGTTTATCTATACTCAGTTTTCAATGGCTCATCAAATTGGAATAAAATTAGCGCCGAAATAGTTGTTTCAGAATTTTTAATGCTTCTTTTATATTTAAGATTTTACAAAAAAAGTAAAATAAGATTAAAACAAAACCGAAGGATAAAAATAGAATAAAAATCTGAACTAGTAGCACAGGTTTCCAAATCTGGAGTAAATAATTGAACGACATAATTCCTGCGAGAGAACTTACTGTTGCACCGATGAGCGTCAGGAAAATAAACTGGGTCAGTTCTTTAAGCCACAAATTACCAACCCTTTTCTGCAGGAGATTGAATAAGATAGCAAAATTAAGGAATGCTGATATTGAGGTAGCCAGGGCAATTCCGCGAAAGCTCATCAATTTCATTAGAAAGTAGTTTAAACAAACGTTGATAGCTATCATGCCAAGACTGACATACATAGGGGTGCGTGAGTCCTTGAGTGCGTAGAATGCTGATGCAACATTGCGTAAACCTGAAGCAAATGGTACACCGATGATATAAAATATCAATGCCGATGCAGTAGCCGACGTGTCATAAGCAGTAAATTTTCCACGCTCATAAATTATACGGGTGATGGGATGGGAAAAGAATATGATTAAGACCGAACTGAATATTGTTAATAAAAAAACGAGGTGGAGGGAATTAATCAATGTGCTTCGCAGTTCATCGATTCTTTTTTCTACAACGAGTTTTGAAAGAGAAGGCAAGGCGACAGCACCGACTGCAATTCCGAAAAGCCCCATTGGAAGGTGCATGATCCGGAATGCGTAATGGAGCCAGGTCATACTTTTTTCTTCAAGAAAGGAAACCATAAACGTATCAACCATCACATTAATCCTTGAACTTGCAAGTCCCACAACAACCGGAATAAATAAAAAAATGATACCTCTTAGTGGGGGATCTTTTAAATTGAGATATAAATAATAATGGAAACCGTTTTTTATGAGTGCAGGAATCTGTGAAGCGAATTGCACCAAGCCACCGACAAGAACACCGTAAGCCATGCCGAATATTGGGTCAATGCCTCTATTGGTTAAATGCTTATAGAGTATCAACGGGACGATGATCGAGAAGATATTAAACCATGCCGGTGCAACCGCTGGAACGAAAAATCTATTTTCAGTGTTGAGATAACTCATCGACCATGCTGCAAAAGCAACAAAAAGAAGAAAAGGCAAAATAATCCTTGCCAGTTGTAGGGTGAGTTCATACTTCCCTGGAATGCTACCAAAGCCAAACGCGATGACGCGCACTAAATATGGAGCAAGTATGATAAATAAGATGGTGATGATACCAACAGCAAAAAAAAGCAAATTAAAAATATTACTCGCAAGAAGATTTTGATTCACTTTACCTTTACTTTTTTCTTCTGTCAAAACAGGAATTATTGCTGAAGACAGGGTTGTTTCGGCAAAAAGGTCCCTGAGCAAATCCAGCAACCGGAATGAAGCCTGAAAAGCGTCAGTTGAGGTGCTTGCACCATAAAGATAAGCGAAAATTATCTCCCGAAATAATCCAGTAATACGACTGATGGCAGTTCCGAGTGTGAAAGAACGGACACCGCGCGTTATATCAGCCATTTTCCCATTATACCTATTATTGGTGGGGTGTCAATGAGAAACAATCCTGATTCTTTTACCTATTGTGTTCTATTTTACTATTGAGATTACATTTGTAGTTGTAGAAATGATAGTTTATTGACATAGTCCTTAAATTATATAAAATATCGGCATGAACATTTCTAATATATTACGTAAGAAGATAATCATCCTTGATGGTGCCACAGGCACAAATCTATTTGACAAAGGGCTCACTCCGGGTGAACCACCATCAGTATTGAATTTAAAAAATCCTGACGCAGTGTATGAGTTGCAGAAGAAATATATAGATTGTGGAAGTGACATTATCCTGACAAATACATTCAGCGCCAATCCAGTGAATTTTAAAGATCTAAAATATAAAGAGATTATTAAAGCTGGCGTTAAAATCGCCCGTCGTGCTGCAGGAAAGAGACGATTCGTACTGGGTGATGTGGGACCGCTTGGAATAATGATAAAGCCTTATGGTGATAGTGAGTTTGAAGAAGTTTATAAAATTTACTATGAGATTTTTAAAACTTTTTGCAGAGCTGGTGTAAAGGCATTTTTTATAGAAACCTTCAATTCTTTTATTGAAGCCAAAGCTGCATTCCTAGCAGGCAGAGAATTTTCACAGGATATATTTGTCAGTTTTACATTTCAGGATAACTGCCGGACACTTTTTGGTGAAATCCCTGAATCGATTGTTCTGACATTTGAGAAGCTCGGAGCTAAAGCAATCGGTGTAAACTGCACTGACCCTGATGTTACATTAACAGTGCTGAAGAGAATGGCACAGGTTAGTTCACTGCCATTGATAGCAAAACCTAATGCCGGGAAGGTGAGGATAGAAGGAAATAGAGTAATAAATTCTTTATCGGATCAGGAACTTTCTGATTATTTTGATAATTTTGTCAGGGCTGGCGCCCGGATGATAGGTGGCTGCTGTGGTACAACTCCGAAATATATCGAACTTATCCATAAAAAGAAGTATACACCTGTCAGAACAAATGCTATTTCTAAAAGTATTCAGTCTAAAGAACAAAAGAAATATTTCTATATTATTTCACCGCAAAAATTTATAAAGATCGATAACAGCTCATTAGTTATTGTTGGTGAGCGTCTGAATCCTTCCGGCAGGAAAAAATTGAAAGAGAGTTTATTAAAAGGTGATTATAGAATTTATGGGGAGGAAGCAAAATTACAGGAGGATTCAGGTGCAGATGCTCTTGATGTAAATGCTTTTGTTCCGGAACTGGATGAAGATAAAACTCTGCTTAACTGTTTTTATGAAGTAATGAAGAACAGCCGGTTGCCACTTTTTATTGATACTCAAAATGTTTCTGCAGCTGAGAAAGTAATGCGATTCTATCCAGGGTTAGGGGTTTACAATTCAGTGCCAGCGCGTGTAAAGGAATTGAAGAAAGTTTTGCCATGTGCAAAGAAATACGGCTTTGGTATAGTAATATCACTCATTGGTAGGCGAATCCCTCGCACTATTCAGGAAAGAATTAAAAATGTGGAACTTGCAATAAAGATTGCTCAAAGATTTGATTATCCAGTGAGCGATATGATATTTGACCCGCTTGTTTTTTCAGTCGCCACTGAGACTGAACAGGTAAAGCAGACACTGAAAGCAGTTGAAATAATGAACAAAATGGGTTTGAAAACGATACTCGGTATCTCTAATGTTTCATTCGGATTACCTCAAAGGAGTCTATTGAACAGTGCCCTTGTTGTCCTTGCAATCAATTCAGGGGCCAATTTTTTAATACTCAATCCTCTTGATTCAAAAGTGATGGAGGTATATAGATCGACGCGGGCAATCATAAAGCAAGAAGTGCAAGATTACATTAACTGGGCAAGGTATTTTCTAAAGGAGAAAGACACCAGTTTTGGAGAAGCAAAAATTTCCAAAGATGCAGATATCAAGATCAGAAGTAAAACTTCAATTGCAGAGATAGGGTTGATAAAAGCCATAATCGAAGGAAATGTTAGCATGGCTGTTGAGGAAACAAAAAAGTTAATCGATTCAGGAATAACATCGGCAAAGATACTTGATGATTATATTTTTAAGGCAATGCAAAAAGTTGGTGAGAATTACGAAAAAGGTGTCTTCTTTATTCCGGATTTACTCAAATCCGCAGAGGCGACCAGAGGGGTGCTTGAATTAATAAGAAGAAGAATGGAAAAACAAAGCCACCTTCATTCATCTACAGGTAAGAAAAAGGTTGTGCTGGCAACTGTGAAGGGCGATATTCATGACATAGGAAAAAATATCGTGGCAATGGTGTTTGAATCAGCAGGATACAGGGTAATAGACCTGGGAAAGGATGTCGATGCATTGAGGATTTTAAACGCAGTAAAAAAACATAAGCCCCTTGCTGTCGGCTTGAGTGCACTTTTAACCACAACAATGCACGAGATGGGAAATGTGATAAAATTACTGAAGAGTGAAGGTATTGATACTCCAGTGATTATAGGCGGTCCAAATGTTAGTCCTGGTTTTGCACGTAAGATTGGTGCATATGCAGCGGCCAACAATGCCTTTGAGGCATTGAAAATACTAAAAAATCTGGATAATCATGCTCCGTGATAAATTCAAAGAAAAAAAAGTAATAACCTTTGAAATTCTTCTGCCAACGAACATTGATATAAAAAATCTTATCAATGAGCTCCAGCCATTTAAGGGTTTAGTTGATGCATTAAATATCCCTTCAAATCCACTGGGTAAATTGAGACCGGATGCACTATGTTTTGCCCATATTTTGCAGGAGAATTTAGGTATTGAAACCATACCTCATTTTGTTGCAAGGCATTATACACTTTTATCTTTTGAAAGTCAATTACTCGGTGCTCGTGCGCTGGGCATCGAAAATATTCTTTGCGTTACTGGAGATTCACCTGTTGAGGGAAGAAGTATGTTTGAATTGAACGCGTCAAAACTCCTGGAGGTTGCAAAAAATTTGAGGGATGGTTTGACATCGGCACGGAAGACAATCACACCGATTGATTTCTGCCTCTGCACAAGTTTCAATCCCAATGTGCCTAACCTGCAGGGTGAATTTATCAAGGCTGGAGAAAAGTTTAGATGTGGGGCTGAGGTGTTTTTCACACAGCCGGTTTTCCAACCGGATAGATTTGTTGAAATTATAAAGGAACTACGCAGCCGACTCATGATGATTAAAGTTGTTGCCGGACTTACTTTTTTGTATACAAAAAAAAGGGCTTTTTCTCTTATGAAATTTCTTGGAATCCCTTATCAATACATTACCTCTATCGAGGAAGTTGATGAGAATGAATTGCTTTTTGAAACGGCTCAGAAGTTGAACGAGTATGTCGATGGATTTTATATAATAACAATTGGTAAATACCAGAACGGACTGGAACTGATAAAAAAAATCAGAAAAATGAAGGATTTCTAAATCATATTTTCCAGCGTGCAGACTAAAAGCCTGCCTCTTTAGAAAATTTGGACCTGTAAAAGTGAGAGACACATGTAGGGCAAGACTTTAACCATGCGTTTTTAATTATTGCAAATTTAAAAGTTTTCTCATCAGTTATTTCAATTCACAGGTCGAAGCCTGCTTCTTTAGAAAATGGAGGATTATAGAAAAAAGGGAACAAGTGGATTGTTAAAAAACTGCAGATTCAGGCGTTTATTATTTTATTATTCCTAACCAGTCTCCAAGCAAATACTGGAATCTGCCGATCAACAAACTGATTCTTGCCATTACTGTATAACCGAATGAAGCACCAAACCCGAGCATAATAAAGATTATTCCAAGATTTGCAATCGGCTTTATTATACCCTTTCTTTCTCGTGAGAAGAAGAAAAAAATCAATGTGGCAATAACACCAATCAGGATTAATACTGCCCACAATCCATTGTCCCAGCGAGAGAAAAGATTTCGTGTTAACATCGTCCCCTGGATCTGTTTTATCACATCTGCCTGTAATGCGGCAGGGATTGCAACTCCCGAACCCCAGCCCAGTAAGAAGGCGATTGGGATTCTCACAAGCCAGGAGACCTGAGGGATAAATCTTGTAATATACAGGATTCCAAGGATTAACGGAATGACATACAAGAATTGACCTTCTTTAAAGAGTGGAACGATCAGGTTCGGATATACAACATTATGGTAAGAAAGGGCAATGAAGTAGCCTGCGGAAGTGCCAACGAACAGGTGTTCAGCAAACCGGTAAAACGGGTTATCTCTGAAGATGAAAGAGAATATAAACAGTGTTAACAGAGATGAAATCCAGACTAAAATATCCTGGGAAATGTTCATTTTTTCCTCCTTATCAGAAAATATCCAATATTGCCAATTATTATAAAGACCATGATGAAGAAATGCCCTAATGATTGGGCATCCATCGCCTTTGTGGCATTTCTACTCGTAAGTTTGTAACCTTTTTTCATCAGTGCAGCTTCATATTCAGCAGCGCCTTTCATTCCGGCAAAGACTCCAACGAGTTGCCCGCTGTTGAGATAAGGATAGGTATCGGCAGCTGAGACGGCTGTGACACCCGTGCCTAACTTAAAACCGAACTTTGCCTGACCATATAAAATCCATGTTCTGTAGCCAGGGTCCCCTGCTGAGAATGATATTACAAGGCTTATATCATTATAATTCTTTACACCTGCGGCTAAAGGAAGTGAATCAAGGGGAATGTTATAATAGTCAGCAGGAAAGACATTTTTAAAATTGTCACCGAGGCCTAATACCACTGCGGCTGCTCCTGCCTTGTAGCCTAAAAAGACATAATCTTCACCATATTTTTTGTTATATTTCTCAGGAACTTTTTTTAATGCCATTTCTGCCATTCCCGCGCCCTGGGGCCAAAGGGCGAGAACCATCACCTTCAATCCTTTGCTAAAACAATGGTTCAACGCTGCCTCAAGCATAGGATAGAGTTCAGGCATTGACTGGGGATCAAAATCGCAGGAAATGAGTATCGGTTTTGAATCCGGCGTCAGTGATTCAATTGCATCAATCAATTTTTGTGTCTGGGGCATCACATTGATTGCCATACCAATGGGCACTATAAGTGGTATAATAATGGCAAGGGCAATTACCACATATATTATTTGTCTTGGAATTTTTGTTATTCTTTCGGCAAAGTTCATTGTTTACCTCCTCCACCCAACCAGGAACGCTCAATACCGAGAATTATCTTTAAAGCAGTAGAAACTACACCCAGTGCAACGCCAAACATAATTCCTCTTTTTGCTGCCATGTTTGGCACCTTTAAAAGCCATTCAGCAAATTCAGAAAGTTTTGGGTGAATAAAATAACCAAAAGGCACAAATCCCAGCATTACGACAAAGGCAGCAATGAGAAGTAGTGTTGCTTCCATTGTTCGTGCCCGGAATGCACGATAGGCAGCAGAGGCCATATAAAATGCAAGGATTGCAAACATACTCGCTCCGAGTGGTAGTATCACATTTGTATATATTGTCATAAATACAGTGCCACTCTTTATTCCCCAGAACAAGCCGATTATTGCCATGGCAGTAAGACTGAAGAGCGTTATAATACTGAAAGGCCAGCCCTCATTTTTTCGTTTTATTCGGTCAGCGTGGTGGTCAATGAGACTACCTATCCCGAGGATTATACTGAACGCTGAGACGACTATGACCCAGCGGTTGATATGTTCGTTTGCCCGTATACTTACCGGATGTCCAATAAAAAACTGGATAATCATGATTATACCCATGAACATACAGATAAACAGGGGAATCTGTTTTTTCATTATTCCTCCTTATAAGCAAATATACTTGTATTCTATCATCCAATATTGAACAGTGAGACAACTTTATTCCAGCCTAAAAGTGCCAGCAAAGAGCTGAGAAGTAATAAAACGATTATGATTATCTTACCCCAGTCTTGTCCTTTGAGCGAACCTAAGAGCAGGGGCTCTCGTGAAAGGTATGCACTTGCTGCATATAGTTCTTCGCCAATTAGGGTGTAGTCACAGGCGACGATGAAAAATGGTAACTGAAAGACTGAATCGGTTCCTGCAATCTGAATCGCTCCAGTAGTCGCACCTGTTTCGGCAAGAACGAGTGATTCAGCCCAGAAATAACCGATAAAAAGATTGGTTGCAGGTTTATCTCGTACCATTGTTCCACAAACTGCCGATGTATAACCAAACTGGTCCTGAGTTAGAAAATAGACACTATCAGGATTGAATGCATCAGGCCGTCCTGCGTCTGTATATGCCTCTTTTACGACCTCACGTGCCACAGTGTAAACAACAGGATCGCGATTGGGGACAAGGAGTGTGGTGTTATATTCTGCAGTTTTCCTTGCTACCTGGGATAGAATGTTCATTGAAGCAATTGTGGATATAACATCAATCGTTGCAAGCCCCGGGACATAAAGAATCGGTTTTCCCATTTCAGTCGCCCTGCCAACTGCTTCTTCTATTGCCTCAAGACCGCTTATTTTCCGTATAAATAACTGTTTACCTTTGCGGGCATGGTAGATGAACCATAAAAGGAGTGCACCATATATTATTAACCCGACCAGTACATTGAGGCGGTTCAGGTTAAAAATTTGATAACACTCTGTCTGTGTTTGACAAAACAAAAAAAGGTTTAAGTCCACAATTCCTCCTTTGCTGTTTACGATATGCGAAAAAACATTTCTTATTTTGTCAGCGACATCAAAGTGAGGTAATTGAGTATTAAAGATGCCACTACTGAACCGATTTCAACATAATCCTGCCAGAATTTGAAAACCTGCCTCGGGACAACGATTCTATCACCCTCTAACACTACCGGGTCTTTTTTTATTGAAAGTCTTTTGCCTTTCCGCACTATGTATGCACCGGATATGTTTGCTTCTGAAAGTGGACCACCTGCAAGACCTATGTAATCGCTCGCTCTTAAATTTGGCTGGAAAGGAAAGGCACCAGGATTCACAACCTGCCCCTGGACATAAACGACCGCATTAAGGGGTGGAATGACAATGATATCGCCATCTTCTAACTCAATATTTGATTCAGTATTTATGTTGGTTAGAATCTCATGGAGATTGATTTCTATTTTTTTCTCACTGCGCATCACATAACAGTTTTGTAGATCTGCCCATGGTGTTACGCCGCCAGCTTTACTTATTAGATCAGATATTCTGTCTCCTGGATTCAATTCATACAATCCTTCACTCGTTCTTTCCATTGCTGCGGTCAACTGAGAGACTTTTAACTCATAACCCATTTTTCCAAACACCGCTCCCCTTACAATAACTGATTTTTCCATTTTGGGAACATAGATTAAATCACCATCCTGAACGAATGGATTTTGGTCAGTTTCACCAAATCTTTCAAATTTTTCCAGATTGACAATTCTGTAGAGTTTACCCTTTCTTCTTAATTCAATTTTTGTGCGGCTTCCGATTGTAGTGGTACCGCCTGCTTTTTTAATTACCTCTGATACTCTTTCAATAGGATATGCAACTATACTACCGGGATTTTTTACCTCCCCTGCTAAAAAGACAATGAAATTTCTCATACCAATTAGAGTAATATCGACATTAATATTCCTGTAATATTTTGAGAACACTTTGCTTAAGGAATCTTTTGCCATTTTCAAGTCGAGATTATAAACCGGAACAGCCGCAACAATATCATAATGTGGAATATAAACACCCTGCGCAGTTGGTAGGGAAGCAACTGGCAGATTGATTGTGATTTTCCCTTCATAAGTCACATCTGTTGTATAAGAATAGTTTGTTCCTCCAGTGATTGTTATCAAAATCTTGTCTCCTGGCATTAAGATGTATTCTTCAGACACAATTGGTTTTTCAAGTCCTGGAGAACCTGCCGTGGTTCCCTGCTGGCTATACAAAATGGTGAAAGTAAAAAGTATTGTGAGAACAGGATATGAAAATCTTGAATAAATTATTGCTAAGCCCATAGCACATTATATTTAAATCCTTTTTAAAGTCAACAGTTGACAGATAGGTAATTATGGATATAATGTTTATTAAATACGAGAGGCAGTGATTTATAATCTGCTTCAACAGAAAAAGAAGAATAAACAATTTTTAATTAAATTTTGGGGAGCTGGTGGAGAAGTAATATTTTGCGGGAGATTGGTTCAAATAAGAATGGGGGTTGGATTTTAAAGAAGGAGGTTTTAAAATGGCTGATGAAAAGAAAAATATTATGGACGAAATTGCTGAGGCAAATAAATCAGTAGTTACTGGTATCGATGAAAAAGACATTTTACACTGGATTCATATTTCAATATTAGGAAAAAAATACCGCGTTCCAGCAGGTTTAACCATAATGCAGGCCATGGAATTCGCTGGCTACAGATTTATAAGATCCTGCGGGTGTCGTGCTGGATTTTGTGGTGCCTGTACCACAGTTTATCGGATTGAAGGTGACTATAGGTTGAAGACTGCACTTGCCTGTCAGACCCGGGCTGAGGATGGAATGTATCTTGTACAAATTCCATTTACTCCGGCACAAAGGGCAAACTACGACATAGAACAATTGAGCCCGAGTATCGAATCACTTCTCAGAATATACCCTGAGATACTAAAATGTCTCGGCTGCAACACATGTACCAAGGCATGTCCTCAGGAAATAGATGTTATGGAATATATTGCCTGTGGAAAGCGCGGTGATATAGAAAAGATGGCAGAGATATCATTTGATTGTATCCAGTGCGGTCTTTGTGCAATAAGGTGTCCAGCAGAACTCGCCCAGTATAATTATGCACAATTTGCAAGAAGACTCCATGGAAAATAT
This sequence comes from Caldifarciminota bacterium, assembly GCA_026416055.1. Taxonomy (GTDB): domain Bacteria; phylum Hydrothermota; class Tepidihabitantia; order SM23-42; family JAOAFX01; genus JAOAFX01. Next base: position 5,061 of record JAOAFX010000035.1, on the reverse strand, counting down.
CAACTTTCGATTCCTGAACATCTCCAAAAAAGAATTGAGGAGATTAGACAGGGTAAGTTTGAATCAGAATTGAAACGCTTGATGAGTGCACCGGTGGAAGAGTTAAGAAAGATTTATACTTCTCGGGTTATAGAGAAGGAATAGGAGGTTTAAAATGGCGGAATTGAAATTTATCGGTGGATATCCGGAATATATGCGCCAGCTCATAGAGGTGGTCAACAAAACGCGGCCCCAGCGCAAGGATTATACACCAAAGCCGATGAGTATGGAAGAGCGGGAAGAAGTATTAAAACTCTGCCACCCCGATTTTGCTCCAGGTGGAAAAAGACAAATAATGTTTGGACCGAATGCTGGTGACCTGGCGCCGAATGAAGTTGTTGATCTTTTAGAAGCCCACCCACTCATAAATCCGGATGAATTTGTCATCACTGCGCCAGATTTTAGTGTTGACCTTTTAATAATTGGAGGTGGACTTGCTGGAACTGCAGCAGCCCTGCTTGCCAATGATAATGGTGTAAAAGCAGAAGATATTTTGCTTGTGAATAAATTGAGACATGGTGATTCTAATTCAATGATGGCAGAAGGGGGCACCCAGGCTGCTGACCGAGAAAATGACTCACCTGTAATTCATTATATTGATACAATTGGTGGCGGACATTTCGCCAATAAACCAGAAGTAGTTGAGGCACTTGTCAATGATGCTCCTTTTGTAATGGAGTGGCTCTGTAAGCTTGGAGTGATATTTGATAGAAATCCTGACGGTAGTTTTGTGGAAAAGGCATTTGGTGGCGGTTCGAGATTGAGAATGCATGCCTGCAGGGACTATACTGGCCTTGAAGAGTTACGGGTTTTGCGGGATGAATTCAGATGCCGGAATATACCGTGTCTTGAGTTCTATCCGGCGATTGAGTTTTTGACCGATGGCAATCGTGTAACTGGTGCGATATTATACAATCTTGAAACTGGTGAGTACAAAATCGTTCAGGCAAAAGCAGTTATCCTGGCTACGGGTGGTTTCGGTAGATTGCACATAAGGGGGTTTCCTACGACTAATCATTACGGAGCTACTGCTGATGGTATCGTGCTTGCCTACCGCGTTGGTGCCAAGCTACGTGATACTGATACAGTCCAGTATCATCCGACAGGTGCTGCTTATCCCCAGCAGATAATAGGTTTGCTTTTGACCGAAAAACTCCGGGGGATGGGTGCTCAGCCATTGAATATTGATGGTGAGGCGTTTGTCTATCCGCTGGAACCAAGGGATGTAGAGGCAGCAAGTTTCATAAGGGAATGCTATGTTCGGGAAAAAGGCATTGTTACTCCCACAGGTATGCGCGGGGTCTGGCTCGATATACCTTTGATAGATGTTAGAAACGGCCCTGGCACAATTGAGAAATCATTCCCGGGGATGTTCAGAATGTTTAAAAGGTTTGATATTGACATTAGAAAAGATCCCGTTCTGGTCTTTCCTACACTCCATTATCAAAATGGTGGGGTGGAGACTGATCCCTGGGGTAGAACAAATGTTGAAGGACTGTGGGTCGCAGGCGAAGTATCAGGTGGTGTACATGGTAAGAACAGATTGATGGGTAATTCTACTCTTGATTGTCTGGTCTTTGGTAGAAGAGCAGGTATATCAACTGCTCAATATTTAAAGACAAACCCATCTTTCGGTAAACTTACACTTGAACATCTTAAAAAATACAAAAAGATGATGGAGGAAGCAGGGATAAAGACTAAAAGAAAGGCACCTATCCTATTTCCTGATTATCGTGGCAAGGCAGTACTGGCAAGAAAAATAGATATCTTTTAACTCAGAATAAATTAAATCTGGATTGTTTCGATTCTTAATTTATTCAATAAGTTTTTATGGAAATATTCCCCGGTACTTGTAGACTTCTGCAACGCGATTGAGCGCGACCATGTAAGCAGCAATTCGAAGTGAAACATTCATCTTTTTAGAAATTTCCCATACCTCATTGAATGTTTTCACCAGTTTATTTTCCAGTCGTTCGTTGACTTCCTTTTCTTCCCAGTACAGTCCTGATAATGCCTGGACCCATTCAAAGTGGCTTACTATGACACCACCTGAATTTGCCAGAATATCAGGTACGATGTAAACTCCTTTTCTCTCCAGTATTTCATCTGCCTCAGGAGTGGTAGGACCATTTGCCCCTTCTACAATTGCCCAAACTTTAATCCGATCTGCATTATCCTCGTGAATCTGGTTCTCAAGGGCAGCTGGTATTAAAAGATCTGCTTCTTTGTAAAGTATTTCATCACGTGGAACTTTCGTCCCTTTTTCGTATGCTTCGAGCAATTTATACTTTTCTATGCATGCCATCATATCCTCTACGTCAAGTCCATTTTCATCAATAATTCCTGTTGAAGAATCAGAAACACCAATAATTTTAGCACCTTCCTTTGCCAAAAAATAGGCGGCGTAACTACCTACATTGCCAAATCCCTGCACTAATACCTTTGTACCTTTTAAAGACTTACCAAGTTTGCGGTATAATTCCCGGGTATTGATAAATACCCCTCTACCGGTCGCCTCTTTTCTTCCTTTTGAACCACCGAGCACTTCGGGTTTACCGGTCACAACCGCAGGTTCGGTATGGCCGGTCATCATACTGAAGGTATCCATCATCCATGCCATTGTTTTGGATGTTGTGAAAACATCAGGTGCTGGAATATCAATTTGTGGTCCTAATATGGGCATGATTTCAGTAGTGTATCTTCTTGTAATCTTTTCCAGCTCTCTTTCTGATAATCTCATGGGATCACATATTACTCCACCTTTTGCACCTCCGTAGGGAAGGTCAACCAGCGCACATTTCCATGTCATCCATGCCGCAAGGGCGATGACTTCGTCTTCGGTGACATCGGGATGATACCTGACGCCGCCTTTAGTGGGACCGCGGGCATCGTTGTACTGGCAGCGATATCCGGTGAAACATTGAATAGTCCCGTCATCCATTTGGACCGGAAAGGTGACCCTTAATACCCGCTTCGGACACATAAAAATCTTCAATAAATGGTCGGAAAGATTCATCATTTTAGCGGCTTTTTCAACCTGTCTTCTTGCCATCTCTGCTATAGAAAATTTTTTCATGTTAAAACCTCCTTTTGTAATCTGATGGAATGAGGGAGCAAAAAAACTTGCTCCCTCACCCTCAAAGTTTTTTTGCTTAATATTTCTTTCCTGCAAGTATCTGCTCAGCCTCTTCTTTATCCAGCTCTGTTACATAGGGAATACCAGAAACCTCAGCGGCTTCGCGAGTCAGTGCTGCAATATCATTCCTTGTAATATAATCAAGGGTGAATTTTCTATTACCGCACATCAATTGTCTTAACCCCTGTGCTATCCTTTCAAGGTATGTGTAGACGCCAATAGCTCCTGTAGGTAGTCTTTCAAAGTCCTTGCCCAGTTCTTTTTTTAATTTTGAGGCAGTTACAAATATTTCTTCCTTCTGATTGCCGAACCTTTCTATAAAGACTGGAATTTCATTTTCTTCAATCTTTTTGCCGATTGTTTTTCCCACCATTGCAGCACAAACAATTGAACGGGCCATACCAACAAGCTTCGCATATGGTGCACCCAGAGCCAGTGCTTTGAAAATCTGGTCTTCAAATGCAATACCACCTGCGAAGGCTATAGCCGGAACATATTCACCTTGCTTTGCAAGTTTATCTGCATAAAAATAGGTGAGGGAATGGAGTTCTACAGGTGGAACACCCCATTCGTTCATCATATGCCAGGGACTCATTCCGGTCCCACCGCCAGCGCCATCAACAGTTAAAAGGTCAATTTTGGCAATTGAAGAATATTTTACCGCCCGTGCTAAATCAGCAGGTCGGTATGCTCCGGTCTTTAAAAAGACGTATTTTGCACCTGCTTTCCGCAGCTCTTCAACTCTTTTAACAAATGATTCAAGATCCACCATCCCAATCCTTGAGTGTCTTTCAAACTCACTGAATGCGCGCTTTTCAAATGCCTTTATCACATCCGGATCGAGCGGATCAGGAAGGACAATATAGCCTCGTTTGCGTAATTCCTGTGCCTTCTTTAAATCTTTTATTTTGACCTCACCACCTATGTCCTTGGCACCTTGTCCCCATTTCAATTCTACAGCTTCAACACCGAGTTTTTCTATTGCAAATTCCTGCACACCGAGCCTTGTGTCCTCTACATTCGCCTGAACAACAATCGTTCCATAACCATCCCTCTGCCATTGTTTATATGCTTTAACCCTGTATTCTAAATCCGGTGCCTTAACAACCCTGCCGCTCTTTATTTCCGATTCCATATCCATTGCAGCAACATTTTCACCAATGGTCATTATTATACCTGATATTGCTGCACCAACGGCAATACCATCCCAGTTGTTCTTTGCTACATTTGTTGAACCAAGACCAGGAACCACAATTGGCAATCGCACTTTAATACCTTTATCATGTCCTATTTTTTGTTCAAGATTTACATTCGGAAATATCGCTTTATCAGGATCGGGTTCAATTCCATGAGCACCAACTGCGGAACCCATGATATTAAAGTGTGAATAATCAATTGGATAATTCTTCTCTGAAGCAGCAGTAATTATTCCAAAAGGCTGGGGATAGAGTACTTCATGACCACGATAAGCAGATTTACCGATTTCACACATACCGATACAGCCATCTACACAGGTGACACACATACCACTCAAGTAGACGATAGAGTCTTCGGTTCTATTTTTTGTTAAAGTTGCTGCTGATGCATTTATTCTTGATAATGATGCCATTTTTCTCTCCTTTCATTTTTAAAATTTGATCAAAATTTTTCTTTTATTCCTGAAAAGATTTTTAATCATCGACCTTCTTTTTCTTTCTTAATCTGGTCAGGACGACCTTCACAGGTACCACAACTTCCTGTGGTGGCCATCCAGCACTGATAATCATCATGGTTTGTAATACAGGTTGGTTCGAGATTAAGACAGGCATTGCATATATCGGTGGGAGCTTCCGGACCCTGACACCTTAACTGGCAGGCAGGGCAGATGCTGTCTCTTATACACATCT
>JAOAFX010000034.1:255-22431 GCA_026416055.1 Caldifarciminota bacterium | reverse complement strand
GTCCCATCCGCATTTGCAAAGGCGATATAGGGTGCAGTCGTAATATCACAACTTCCTTGCTGCGCTACAATTCCAAATAGGCTCGTAGAATTGATATAAAAAATCTTATATTTTTCCGCCAGATAACTTTTTTCTTTTACCTTCTTTAATGCAGAAAACGGCAGATAATATAACTGTTGATTGGGAATAATCCCAAGAATCTCTACCCCGGAGATCTCTGATTCGACCGGCTCAATAAGGTATTTGTATAACTCATTTGCATATTCATCTATATCTTCTATCGATGCACGGTTTTTAATGAGAATGCGATATTCATCAATCAAACCCGCAATCTTTGTCTGTTTGACCAAGACTTTTTTAATAGAAAGGTCATAAGCCTTAACGATAAAGATATACAACTCTTCTTCACCAAGCAAATACTGCAAAATCGCCATATTCTCGGGAATTATACCCATATCCTGCAATTCTTTTAAATTGGATGGCTCGGCATTGACAATTGTGAATAATTTTGGATTCTCAGTCTTTAATCTATGTATATACTTTTTGAATTCACGGGTCTTTTTCTGGATTATCGTATCTGCCGATGCACCCTGCTTCTCTTCTTTCTCAATTTCTCTTTTCATCTCTTCTATCTCTTTCTTCCTCTTTTTTAACTCTTCCATTTCTTTCTTTTTTTCAGGATTTACCGGATTGATTTCCATCTTCTCAAAATCTTCATTCATTTTTATTAATATCAATTTCTCGGTTAGTTTCTGCGCCTCTTCATAATCACCGTCCGCCACAGCAGCACGAATCAATCCATAATATGCCCGATCTCTACTTTCCCGTTCCCTTATGTTCGTAGTTCCGACCTTATCAAAGCCTTCAACCGCCTCTTTAAATGCACCCTTGCCTAATTCAGTATGACAGTAACCAACACCCGATGCAACCATTGCCTTTAATCTATCCCTGGGCTCGCGCTGGGACATAAACTCAAGAAGTTTAATTGAGACACGATAATTTAACTCGCTGCGGGCTTTTTCGAAATTTTTAATTGCTTCTTTGTAGTTCTTTCTCTTAATATTAAGTTCACCTAATAAGTAATAAGTATAGGCATCTGGAAATTTTATATCAAAATCAAACCGCTCATCATCAGAAAGATGGTTGCATATATCAACTGCCTCTTTTAATAGTTTTTCCGCTTCATTGAATTTGCCGTTATAAAGATATGCATCTGATAATAACCATAATGAATGTAGTATCCAGTAAGGAATTCTGGTTTTATATGCATTATCAAGTGCCAGACGCGCATATTTCTCTTCACTTGCATAATCCCGTATAGACTGGGCAATGGTAGCTAATTTCAAATAAAAATTTGTCTTTATCTCCTCGGAAAATTTGTACTTTACGAACTCAGATTCCAGCGTTGGAATATCCCTGGGTGAGAATATCTCAGGCATTGCCTTTAAAACACCCTCGTGCATATCAGGATTTTTAGAGAGAAGTTCAAAAACTTCAGAGATTGAAGGGTTAAGATATTTTCTTAATTTTTTAGAGAATATTGGATATTCTACTAATATTTCGGTTTCGGAGCGACCAAGTATTTTATTAACATCAATTTTTTCACCTGACATTATGAGATTCATACTGGCGTAGGTCTTGTGTTCTTCGTAATTGAGCAAATTATATAATATTGATCTCAGTTCCTCATCTTTATCAATAAAAAGTAAGGAATACAGCGCCTGGCCCCAATGCACAAATCCCCAGATATCTTGCTTTAATGTATCACTAAGAATTGCACGGATTCTCGGTAATACCTTCCTCTCTCCCTTACGGGCAAGAATGACTGCAAGATAATCCTTAAGGCTATCAGGTTCTTCAGGATTGTCATAACATTTAACAAGTGTCTGTATTGCATCAGCACTGCCAATTTTGTTGAGTAATCCAATTATTGAAATTTTGATATCTTCATCTCCGGTTTCTAATAATGGAACAACATAGGGCACGATATATGGGTCTGCCATCACTTTCAAATCATTCCAATGTTGATCTTTCACCATTACCGGAATTCCACTTTTGTCTTCAAGCATCCACAGCGACCAGGCAGCAAGTCGCCTTGCCTGAATTTGATTCAAATCGGCGAGCGCTTTTTTCAAAACCGGCATTGCACTCTCATCTCCAATAACACCCAGTGATAATATTGCACCATCGTATGCTGTGCCATCTATTCTCCCTGTTGCTTCGGCACCGATTGCTATTTGATGTTCAAGTATTTTTATCAGTATTTCTATGGAACGAGGTGAAGGAATATATCTCAATCCGAATGCAATGTCCCTTTCATTAGTTTCAAGATAAGGCAGTATATGTTCAATTGCCCTTTCATCACCTGTTTTGCATAAAACTTTTATAAAATTACTTTTATCCTTAAAATTCTTTACCACATTTAATAATTTTTCAAAATCTTCTTTGTTATGAAATTCTGCAACCAGCTCACAAAAAACTGCCCTTAAGTCTTCCGGTAAATTTTCATCGACAGCAAGATTTAATAGCAATGGAACCGCATCAACACCATACATTTTTTTTATGATTGAACCAAGATTACTGCAGAACCATTGCATACAGGAAGTATATTCACTACCGAGAGTAAAGGTATCAATCTCGTTATTGTGATAATATTCCCTCCTGAGATTGAAATAGATTTTTTCTCGTATTGAATTATAATTCTTGATTACTGTAATAACTTCATTACCAAATTCAATATCACCGTGCTGGATATTTTTATTTAAAACCCTGAGTAAGTCCAAAACAAAAAATAGATTAGAAAATATTGTATTGGGATTACTACTTTCATTCAAAAATTTTAAAATCAATTTAACTGCTTGTCGGGCTTGCGGTTTAGGAATGCTATCAAAAATCATTTCTATGCTATCATACACCACATCCCGCATATCAATCTTTACAAGTGCCAGGTTATTGTTGAACTTATACCCGAAATCATACTGGGGTTTTATAATAAACTGCCCGGTTTTACCAATATATCCGATTTTTTTATCCATTTTAACCATGGCAATACCGTCAGAAAAATTAATCACACTATCAAATTGTGGCTTTATTACAAGGCTACCAAGTGTATCAACAAATCCCCACTTATTGTCAATTTCTACGGGCACCAGTCCTTCTGTAAAATAAATACCCATAGTTTCGTAGTTACTCATATCTATAGTTAAGTCACCCCTTTTGTTTATAAATCCGTAAGTATCATCTATCAATACCAATGCCCTATTTTCAGAGAAAGGATATGCCGCATCAAATTTAAAATCAATTACAACCCTGCCTTCTTTATCAATATAACCCCATTTATCCTGTTTTTTTACGGCTGCTAATCCTTCACTAAACGAATAGGCATCACTGTATTGGGGCTTTATGACCCACTTTCCATTTTTATCAATAAAACCATAAAGTGTATCTATCCGAACAAGTGCAACCCCCTCTTCAAAAGTATTTAAACCATCATATTTTAAATCAATTGCTTTTTTCCCGGTTTTATCAATAAACCAGCATTTATCATACATCACAACACCAGCCAGCCCTTCAGAAAAATATGTTGCTGCATCAAACTTTGGTTCAATCACTATTTTGCCTGACAGATCTACAAATCCATATTTATCACCGACCTTCACCTTAGCCAAGCCTTCAAAAAACGCCTCAATATCATCGAACTTCGGTTCCACCACAATCTTTCCTGTGGTATCACAAAGTCCCCATTTGCCATCTCTATGTATCTTTGCGTACCCATTTTTAAAACTTCCATAAACATTTTCAAATTTTTTCTCATCGAGGACTTTGCCATTCAAATCAATATAAAACCATCTCTCCGCTGTCTCCGCCTTTTTCAGCCAGTAAGATAATCTCTGAACAAAATCTGAGTCTGATGGCTTTTTCTCTGCAGAGGCAAATACTGTAAAGGCTAAATTAAAGGCAATAACTAAAATAAACACTTGATGGTTGAGACTTCTACTCATAGGCAACCAGTAACGATTCTTCTGCCTCACCATGGCAGACCCCATTTAAAAACTCTTGTTAAACAGAATATGGGGTGAAAATTTTTCCTGAATTTCATAGTTCTCTGTCTCTTCCTGCCAGACATAAGTCCGTTCATAGAGAAGGTTTATTGAAAACAATCCCTTAAAGAATTTCAAACCCGCTATACCAGCGATATAGGTATTTTCATCCATTGTAGTAAGATTACTAAAATTATCAAAATTATATTTGTAAAATACTCCGCGCAGAATTATAGGAATATTTTCGTCATCAGCAACGATAATCCGTGCCGCAAAAAGCCCACTGGAATCAACTCCAGAAACATTCTGATAATCAGCAGTAATTTTCAGAACAATTCCCAGATTCAAACTGCCAACTCCGTAAAAACCCGTTGCATTCCTGTCGTATCTTTTCAATGAGACCTTTATAATATCTGCACCATATTTCCTTCTTTCTTTCTCATAAAAGGCATCAAATGGGGCAGGTTCAAAATCTTTCCCCAAGATGAGACCTGCTCCATAGAGCGATAAAGAAAAGTCAGTTTTCCTCATCCCACCAAATTGCAAAAATAATCCAGACACATTGCCAAAACCATATTTAAGTGTCTTTGCCAGCTCACTGGCAACAAGAAAATGGAATGCACCACTGGATGTAAGATAGAAAAGCATATCACAGCCAAGAACTTTATAATCATACTCGTTGTCCTGAGCATAAGTAAATCCAAATTCCAATCTCTGGAGTAATTCTTCAGGCTCTTGTGCCCATTTTCCAAGGAATGCCCTGCCGATCGTGACTTCTATTGGAGAAAGATTATTAACCATTCCTGTTATACCCATTGCATTGTCTTTTGTCTGAAATGTGAACTGTCCACCCATTTTTCTGTTATTCTCGTCTGCCTGATTAAAATAATCCCGCACAATCAAACCATAACCAAGGGTATAATTGCTTATCACACCAGTTCCGACATAAAAAGGCAGATTGGGATGACCGACTCTGACCTTCTGAAAAACTTTTCTATAATCCCACTCTTTGGAACGAATTCCATCCTGATTGACTAACATATCAAGCGCCAGATTAAATCCGAACCACTTTGTCTCCATTGCGGGCTGGGACTTGATAGTTAACCATCTTTCTTTATTAATAGTGGTTAACCCGGTACCTAAATTCAAATCAAAGGGCTTTCTAACAAGTTCAGCAAGTCTTTCTTCTGGTCGGACCAGTTTCTGTACAATAATATCAAGCGTGGATACAATAAAAGGAATGTCAGCTTTCTCTCCTCTTATGGGCAGGACACCACTTAAATCCACTTCTTTTAATTCTGGTTTCAGTTGATAGGCAAGATTACGTTCTCTCTCCGCTTCCTTCATCATCCCTTTTCTCTCTAAAACAAGACTGTAATATAAGTGAGCCTCAGGATATAGTGAATCAAGTTTTATTGCATTCAAGAAAAATATTTCAGCAGTGCTATCGTTACCCTGGGCGAGCATTACAACACCGAGTCCGCACTGAATAACCGGATTGTTTGGTTCAATAGTCTGTGCCTTACTGAATTCTTCTATTGCCTTATTGAAATCTTTTTTGCGGTAGTAAAGATGCCCCAGATTTATATAAATCACTGCCCGGTGTGGATATTGAATCCTCTGTTCATTGAAATATGCAATGGCGGAATCTTCTTTATTAAGTCTTGAATAAAAATCCTCAATCAAATAGTATGCATCGGTAAGTGTGGTGTCAAAAAAAATCGCCTTTTTTAAATGCGGAATTGCCTCTGAATATTGTCTATTTTTACCGTAGGCACTGGCAAGCGAAAGCCTGTATAGACCGCTTGCCGGCTCAAGTTTAACTGCGAGGTGATATTGCTCAATAGCTTTAACATATTCCCGGGCTGTATAGTATTCGCTTCCTTTAATAAAATATTCATGGGCAATATCAATCTTACCTGCCCATAGTGTTGAACCTGACAGCAAAAATAATACCACAAGCGATGAGAGTTCTGAAAATTTTCTGACCCTGTAAACTTTTGTATAGTCATCAATAACACGTAAATAATTAATCATAGCCTCTCCTTTTTGTGTGATAGATCACAATGCTACATATTAAAAAGTTAAACCTTCGCAGGATAAATTCAGTGGCTACCGCTTTAACAAAACACCATGGAATGTTTTGAATCTTAAATTTCAACTTCACCAAATCAACCATCTTTTGATACCTCAACAATCTGAAATTGGCTGACTGTACCTTGATAGATGTTAAAAAGCAAACCATATTTGCAGTAAATCCATTGTTCACAATCCTTCTGTTGAACAATATCATCAGGTAATCCATAGAATTTGCACAATTCAGAAATTGATGACCCGATGCCAATTCCTTTTGAAGTCTTTTCCTCAGAACCGTTCCGGGCAAGGATACCACTGACCTTTCCATTTCTTAAAAATATTACAAGTTTCTTTTCAGAATATTCCAGCGCCAGTAATTTTTCTAAGGCAACTTTCTCACTCGGAACACCCAATTTATTGATCACACTATCTTCAGGCATCCCGATTGTAATCTCAGCGATCTTCTTTTCAGGTTCTATTTCGATTTTCTCGGGTTTAAATTTTTTATCAAGTCTTGATAAATGTTTTACAGCAACCTGGTTATAACCAGAAACTTCAAGCAGTTCTTTCCAAAGTCCTATCGCCTCTTTATTTTTGCCCATTGACTCATAGGTCATTGCAAGGTTATATTTTGGCATAGGCCAGTTGCTATTGATATCAATTGCTTTTTTATACATGTCTTCTGCACTTTTATAATCTTTCTGTAAAAAGAAAATATTTCCAAGGTTATTGTAGAAAAAGTGTTGTACCTGGTTTGCCTCAAGAGCCTTTTTTGTAAACTCAGCCGCCTTTTCAAATTTACCCCTTAACGCATACATTATCCCCATATTTCCATGATAAACGATGTTATATGCGGTATCAACATCAATTGCTTTTTTAAATGCCTCTTCGGCATAAGACAATTCTTCAGGCTCTCCCCTCAGACGGAAGTCTGGCTCAGTGTAGTAAACAGTCATAAAAAGAACTGGCAGACTTTCCATTTTTGACATGGCTTCAAAAAGATAGGCTGTGGCTAAATTTGTCCAGCCCCATGCGCTATTGGAAAAGGTTGTTGTGAATAACTTAAAATGTTTTATTGCATCATCATATCGTCCTTCGTTCAAAGCCTCCACACCAAAATACCACTGGTCAAAATCTCGTTCAAGCTGTGCCCGCACTTCATAAAGTCGAGCAATCCGCTCGGTAGTCCGTGGATGGTCATTGTATTTTTCATCGCCTGGTGGTGTTTCACCGTATAACTCGCGTATCTTTTTGTAAAATCTTATAATTGATTCAAAATCATAACCGGCGCGCATCGCATACAACACACCATATTCATCCGCTTCAAATTCTTGCTCCCGTGTATAGCCTTTCTGTAGAACTTGGGCAACATCTTCTGGAATGGAAGAATTTCCTTTCTTTATAAAGTTCTCAAGACGCAACATTGCCACTGAATGACGCAAGCAAATATGTGCAAGTTCATGTCCTAAAATGCCTGCAAACATAGACTGGCTTTCTTCAGTTTTCAATGAATCAAGTAAGACGACTAAACCCATAGTTACATAAATCGGTCCTGCTGGTAAGGCAAAAGCGTTTATCATATCGGTTTTCAAAATTTTACACTCAAAAATTGTTCTTAAATCTGATGCCCGCATCACATCAAGGGCAACAGAATTAATACGACTGAGTAAAATTGAATCATGTATAACACCAGTATTTTCTTCTATCTCTCTTGCCGCATCATCACTTATCTTGATTATAAATGACGGACCAGGGATTATTTCTTGCCCTGAGCCAGAAATCAGGATAAAAAAAATAAGGTAAAAAATCTTAGTCATATCTGCCTCCTCCGGGGCACGGCTCATCGCCGTGCCCCGGATTACTCACTTTAATCCCAGAGATTCCAGGTGAAGGTCTCGCCCTCGCCTATGTCACGATAAATCGGACCCCAGTAATAATCGGTGTAAGTACCTTCTGCATATAGTTTTGTATAACCTTCCCAGATTTTGAAGTATGAATAATATCCAGGTGAGAGAGTTCCTTTATACCAGCCATCAATATAAATATCAACTGTCCAGGAAGAATAGTTATTCACACGCACCCAGCAATAACCACGGGTGGTGCTGGCAAGGGCTTCATAATCTTTAGCAAGTTTCGTAAATTCGTCTGCCTTGGTTTTATTTCCGGTATTTGTATAACAATCTGCAACCATCTTAGCAAGTTTGGCATTTTTCTGTTCCCTTGCCAGTTCGCCAATCTCGTTTAGCAATGCTTCGGATGTAATTACTGTGCTCTTCTTACCGCTCGATTTTTCAGCAAAAAGAAGCAGTTGATATGCAGCAAGCAGATCAATACCATCTTTCTGGTTGCGTGCATTGTCTATCATTTCACCAATATCCGCAAGGAAGTCATAGGTCGGGTCAAACTCTGCCTGAATATTTTTATATTTTAGTTTTTCGACTGTTAACGGAGACGACCCAGTTTTTTGCTCAGCGCCCTTACCCTTCTGGGCATAAACAAGCCCGGGGATTATTAGTCCGGCAATCAACAGGATTGCCATTATTCTGATTATGGCTTTCATTTTACCTCCTTTTTTAATAAGCCATTCGGCTTCACGCCGAGTTTTGCGGATAGTGTAGCGGATGCATACAGATTTTTTATATCCGCTAACTTCATCTACCGCCAGTCTCCTATGACCACAAATGGTGCCCAGAAAAATGGTTTGTCAAAATATTCCTTTTTCATTAACCATCTCTGGGCATCACAGAGTGCCTTTGTCTTATCAGCACCCTTCAGATTTTTATAAAACTGTGCCATTAATAAAGCCGTCGATACATCACTTACCTTCCACAATGAAGCAATTACTGAAGGGGTACCAGCAAAGATAAAGGCGCGACTCAAGCCTGTCAATTCATCACCAAAATATCCACCTTCAGAAAAGCCCCGCAACTGCCCGGTTTCGCATGCTGATAAAGTGACAAGATAGGCATCTATTTCCATATTGAATATTTCCCGCACTTTTAACTCACCATCATTTTCTTCGTCTTTAGAAAGGATTAAACGAGACTCAAGTGCTGAATCACCCGGTGCGAGTTTGCCATGGGTAGCAAGATGAATGATATCGTAGTCTTTAAGGTATTTCCTGGCATTGGTTTCTGAAGGTGGTCGTGATGAACCTGATTCATCAGAGAAGACGTTAACTCCAGTTAATCCTCCGGATTTTACGATAGAATCTTTCTCAGCAATCGTTCCGGGTAAAGGCAAATCAAACCATTCCGGATGTTCTGAAAAATCAGACTTGGCAAAGATGATAGTTTTGCTTTTTCTTAATTTGTTTTTATTGTGGGCAACCTCATATACTGATGCAGATGGAATATAAAATATATCAAATTCATCAATAAGTAATTTTTTTACTTTCTTGTCCAGCAGGATAGTTGAAAAGGGCAGATTGTGCAATACGCCATAGGGCACAATTCCGAGCCGTCGCTTATTTTTAATTTCGGGTACGACCGGAGCAATTAAATTCGAATAGAACCAGTACGAAAGTTCAGCAAGATTTGTATCATCATAATTTGTGCGCCGTCTTATTATTCTACGATATTCATCTACTTTATCAAAAATCACCGCCGGGGTTGATTCAATTTTTTTGATCGTCAATGTCTTGCTGGTAACGGCAAAAACATAGACACTGTTTATACCGATAAAATACTCAACAAATGCTGTTTCATCATCCAACATTGACTGGAATCTTCTGATATCAATCGGTTGTGATGATTTTAAAACTTTATAATCAGGATACCTTTCTGATAGTTCCTTAATAATTTTATTATATTCAATTATCGCCTCAACCTGCTCGGGCATGCCGGTAAGAAACTCAATCCTTCTTTCAAGTTCCTTTTCTCTCTGAAGCAAATATTTTATCTGTGGATCAAGATATTTCTTTTGTGCAACATCGATACCCGAAAGTAAATCTAAAAATGCCCTCGCCTTTGCAGCCTCAGCATACTCAAACGCCTTTTTTGCGTTCTGTTTTTTATAGTAAAGATTTATAAGTTCCTCATACAAAACTATTTTATTCTCAAAATATGCCGAACGAAACTCCTGAGTAGAAATTCTGCCCCTTAGATTTTCAATTATATCAACTGCCCGGCTTAAAGAATTTATTGCTTCATCAATCATATCCGCCTTGTGCTGCGCAAAACCCAGATTAGATAGAATTGACGCCTGCCAGTCTTTCCGTTTCATATTTCCTATGATATTATACCCATCCTGATAATTTTTTATTCCCATTTTGTAATCACCAGAAAGGACATATAGATTTCCTAAATTACAGAGAACCTTTGCCTGTCCGATACTATCCTGAAGAATCTTATATAAAATCAACGCCTTTTGATAATTATCGCGAGCAGATTTGAAGTCTTTTTTTCTTTCATAGAGAATACCAAGATTATTGTAAAATAATGCCTCATCTTTTTTCTCTTTTATCAGAGGCTTTGTTAAATTGTAATAATATAATGCCGAGTCGAAATAAGAACTATCGATGTGTGAAAGCAGAGTATAAGTATAACCTATATTCTCATATGCTTCAATCTTCCAGGATATATTTCCGGTCTTATCGAAAATGTCTAATGCGGACATAAATTTTTCCAATGCCGACCGATACTTCCCCATGTCAAGATATAGAGAGCCGATATTGTTTAATAATTCACCTTCGCCCAGTATTATCTCCTTTTCTTTTTTGATATTGGTAAGTAGATTTAAAGATTTCATAAGATTTTCATAAGCAATATCATATTCACCAAGCCTTCGGTGGATATTGCCTATCTCCTGATACGCATCTGCGGCACTCTTATGGTAACCATTTTCCATTGCCAGAGAGCAGGACTGGCTGAAATATTTCAGGGCACTATCAGCTTCTGCCCTCTGGACATAAAAATTCGCAAGGAAGTGGTATCCATCAATCATGCCTTTTTTATAACTGATAGTATGCGATTTTTCTATTGCCAGTGTGATGTTATTCTTCGAATTTTTATATTCATTCTCTGCTAATGCAATCTTTGCGAGCATAAAACGCACATTTATCTCATCGATTAAATCATCCTGCGTCTTCTCCTTTATCAGTGTCTGGATTTTCAGGGCATTATTTAAAAAATCTTTTGCATTTTTTAAATCTCCGTAATAAAGAGAGATTGAACCAAGATTTAAATAAATCTTTACCTGGCCCGGATAATATTGATATTCTGTGAAAATCTCAAGCGCCTTTTGATAGAAGTCTTTTGCCCTTTTTAGATCTCCAAAAGATAAATTGATATTGCCAAGACCTTTCAGACACATACCTTTATTAATCCCCTGAACATCTTCCAGTATCGTCTTGTATAAGCTTTCTGCTGCGGCATAATTTTCAGTGTAAAATAATGAATCAGCAATTCTGATCCGTGAGTCAATTTCATACGCATGGGCAAAAAAGAAAGAAAAAATAATCACCACAATCGAATACCTATCATTCAGTTTAATTTTTCCTTTCATGGATCGATGGAATAAAAAAAATTGATCAGGAAAAAATCATTTCTTTTTTCCCGACAATTTCTCATAAAAGTCAAGGTACTCATTACTTGCATCCGGAAGGCCGTATTTATTATAAAGATTAGCAAGAGAATAATACAAAAATGGTTCATCGGGTTTTATCTTGAGCAATACTTCGTATTCTTTTATTGCGTTTAGAAGAAGCCCTTTCTCCTCAAAAATCTGTGCATTCAAAAAATGTAGGGTAAAGGAATCGGGATTTTGTTGTTGGATATTGCTCAGTAATGTGTTGATTTCCATAATAACTTCCGGCCTGAGAATTTTGATAAATCTTTCCGCAGTGGTCAGGGTATCATCGCCCTTCAATGCAATGACCTTGAGCAAATAAGAACCCGGCTCAAGCCCGGGCAATTCCTCAGGATAGGGCAGAATTGTATCCGGGGTTATGCGGTGATATACTATATTACCCATCTTCTGGATTACAACTGAATAAGAATTTGCATCCCTGAATTTATTCCAGGCAATAAATGGGTTGTTCACCATCAATGCAGTATTGCCAGGCTCTATTATTCTCAAAGCAAGACTATCTTCTTCAGCCCGGACCAGAATCTTTAATCCTGATTTCTCACCTGTTGCAGCAAAAGCAAATAATGGTGAAACATTCGGTGGATTTTCTTCTTGTCCTCTAACTGCACCAATACCCCTCAGGGTATCACCGGTGGGAGATGCAACCTTCACACCTGTATTCGGTCCGAACGAAGCGATTTTGCCATCAAAATACAGAATAGTTACCTCAGAATTCTCTTTGGTTATCAAACTATCTTCAGGGAAAAGTTCGGCCTTTAGACTGGCTGAGATATACTCTTTACTCTTAGACCTGTAGATCGTTACATCTCCATCTATTGCGGTTATAACACCCAGAGGTTTTACATCTTCAGCGGCAAGCAAAAAAACGTAAATTAAAAGATTGATGAATCACTCCTTTCACTATAAGATTACCATCATCGGTCAAAATTATTCCATATTATATGCAAATTTTAAAGGTTGTCAATCATTTAGAGATTTAAACCTCGATTTTTCCGGTGGTTAGAATAAATCTTGCGGAGAATTTTTTGCTCACAATTCTTCCAAAAATTTCTTTATCCTTCCAAATCCTTTTTTAATAATTTAAAAATTTTTACTTCTGCCCCACTCCCACGAGTTGATATTTTTTTATTGCTTATAAACTCCTAATGAAACTCAGAAATGGATATTCTTTACTCAACTTTCAGAGCCATAATTAAGAGGGTTATCAAAATAGAGAAAATAGCCATGTTTCTCTCTTATCGAGGAACAAATAGATGTCCCAGTCCAATACTTATGAAGATTGAAACAATCCAGATTGCAAAAACAAGTATATAAGCGTTCTCTTTCTTTAGATTATTTGTAATACTGATTCCCATGGCAACGAGTATCATTTCCCAGATAATAAAGAAATCGAAACTTGCCAGCAGTCTGAAAGCGAATGATTTAGAAGGAAGTCCCGGAACAAAAAGGGCGAGGGAAGTGCTGACCTGTAATGAATTTTTTATCATAATCAAAATCCATCTTAAGAGATAGGCAGGAATTTTTACCATCGCTGCATATGACACAACAGTGAAGACAAGTTTATATGAACCTTCTCCTCCTGCTACAGGTATGAAAATATTTAGCAAAAGAGCAAATATCATCAGGATAACACTTACACTTATTATTGTTCCAATTACTGTGGAAACATAAATGAATGGACCAGAAGCAAATTTCACTGCCTGCTCGATCTGTTCATCGGTCATATTTCGCTCTTTCATAGCTTCAATTTGCTGGGCGATTATCAAATCCCGACTCGTAGAGATATTCAGTAGGGAAATTATACAGATTGATATAAGCACCACAGCAAGAGGCTTGAACCAATCTGGTTTCTCTTTTATTCCAGTAAAAACCGTAGAAGGTTTGATAAAAATATTTATAAAATTCTTCATGAAGTATTTTACATAAATAAAAAATGAAGTCAATGACCTTGCTTGAATAGAAATTCTGAATGACCCTTGACATCATTTTGTGAATTATTATACTAATTACGATGGCAGTAAATGTCCAGGAACTGACAATAGGCCTTGTTAAAACAGTAAAAGCAGCACAGATCTACCAAACCCACCACCCTACTTTTCAGAACTTTTTTAAACAGTTTTTTCAGGATATCACTGAGTACCTCAAAATAAATTATCAGTTTAACCTTCAAATAGATCGGTTTTCACTCCGCCATGAAGGAAGGACAATCTATGAAGAAACCGATAAAGACATCAGTATTGCCTTCAGGTTGTTTAAGGATGGAATTAGAGAGATCAAATTCAGTGAAGGGATTGCTGAGGATGAATTGCTGATTTTTATAGAAATCATTAGCCGTGCCGAGCGTGAGCAGGACATTGCCTTGAATCTCTGGGAATGTGACCTTCAACATATTACATTCTACGTAGTGGAAGAAGAGGAAGAAGAAAAACTGACCTATGCCATACCAGAATTGCCAAAGTTAGAAATAAATTATGATGATGCGGCAAAGCAAATGCTGGAAAAAGAAAGAATTAACTTTTATGAACATATTCCCGTTGAAATAACTCCTGATGAACTTCGTCTCATAAAAACAGAGATTGCAAACATTGAAAACCAGACCAGCCTCGAAATCATAATTAAAGTTTTAATTGATGTTCTCAAAAATGTAAAAACCGATGATATCATTGATGCCTGTGCCGAAATCCTTGAACTTTGTATAAATTATCAGGATTTCAAAAATGCCAGTATAATCGTGAACCAGCTCTGGAATTATGCGGATATTAATCTCGTTGCGAAAATTGAAAATGAAGAGCTTGTAGCAAGTTTTGCGGAGATCCCTGATACTCTTGACGAAAAAACCTTCCACGATTTTACTGCCCTCATCGGTTTTTTCTCAAAAAAATCAGTTCCCTGGTTCATACGGATATTTAAGAACATCAAAAATCAGGAAAGATTAAGGACTCTGCAGGAAAGGCTCGCTTATATATGCCAGGGTGATCCTGAACCGGTTTTAATTTTCTTAAAAGAAAAGGATACTAGAATTCTTACGATTGCGATTGTAATTCTTGGTATGATTAAAAACCCATCTGCTTTATCACATCTCAGAACCCTTGCCCTGCATCCATCCCCTCAAGTGCGGGGTGCAATTATTGATGCACTGACTGAATTTGGCGATGCTAAGATGATAATAACTTTCCTTGAAGATAGCGATGTCAATGTCAGGATAAAGGCATTGTATGCTTTGGGAAAATTAAATTACGCTCCTATTTACCAGCGACTAATTAAAACAATTAATCACCGCAATTTTCTCGAACTCAATTATAATGAGCAGAAGGCATACTTCGATTGTCTGGTTACCAGTGGTAATAAAAAGTTGATAAAAGATTTGGAACGGATACTGTTTAAATGGGTTTTATTCAATAAAAAGAGGTATTTACTAAAAAGGCAATTCGCAGCCCATTCACTGGCGAAGCTTGGAAGTGATGCCGCCGTCTCAATCCTCAAAAAAGGAATGCAGAAACGTAATGAAGACATCAGGGCAGTTTGCGAGACGGCTTTAAAATTCATCAGCCGAAAAGAGGAAAAATGAATAAGTATGGAAAAGATTTCATCTCTAATTTTTATGCCTTGATTAAATCAACTTTTGTATATGATTTCAATAATGATGTGGTAATCAATCTTGTTAATAAGTTTTTCAGTCATATAAAGACTTTGTTTCAAACCTGTAATCAGATCGAAATTTTGAGGTACCGGGATTATATATTCTTCAATAAAGTGAGAATGCGTTTTGAGGTTGAAGGTTATGCAAGCTTACAATTTATAGAAGAAAACCTGAAAAGGCTCGGAATAAAATCAATCGTATTTCTTCCTGGTATGAAGGCGAGCGAAATATTAAAATTTGCATCCCTTTTTAAATTGAATCGTGAGGGGTTCATCAGCGAATACAACCGGATTGGATTTCAAACCATTGTTGTGGAATTTTATACCGGGGAAGATGAGACTGTACCTGAATTTCTAAAAGACGGTGAACAGATTAAAAAAACCTATTTTAAGGCTTTGAAGGTCACAAAGAATTTAGTACATAATCTCTGGAAACGACAGCCAGTAGATACCAGGAGCTTTCGCCGGATAATTTATACCCTGATTGATAGTTTGAGCCAGGATGAATTCGGATTGATTGCACTCACCACAATAAAAAATTTCGATGAATATACCTATAATCATTCACTCAATGTCGGGATTCTTTCCCTTGCTGTTGGACAGCGACTTGATTTAGAACGTTCAAATCTTGTAAAACTCGGTACCGCTGGTTTGCTTCACGATATCGGTAAGGTCGCAATCTCTAAGTCACTCATTGATAAAAGCCAGCAACTGACTGAAGAAGAATGGAAGATAATGAAGAAACATTCAATCTACGGTGTAAGTGAAATAATAAAGACCAGAGGGCTTGATGATATATCATTTGCTGCACTCCTTGCCGCCTATGAACACCACTGGAATTATGATGGCAGCGGATATCCCGAAAGACCCGACCAGAAAATTCAGCCAAATTTATTTGCACGTATAATCCGTATCTGTGATACCTATGATGCAATGACCACCTCCCGTCCTTATCAGATTCTACCCTATTTACCTGCAATCGCAATCAGGGTTATATGGTCGCGAACCAGGACATACTTTGACCCGATTCTAACTAAGATCTTCATCCAGATGTTAGGGTTGTATCCAGTGAGCAGTTGTATTGAACTTGATAATGGAGAAATCGCCGTCGTCATCCGTCAGAATCCTACCCACATTGATCGGCCTTTCATCAAGATCGTAATGGATAAAAGCAAAAAGAAGATTGACGGACCGGTCATAGACCTCAGTATGGAAAGAAAAATAAATATTATCAGAGCAATCTATCCCCAGAAATATGATATAAACCCTGCGCAATACCTTATATAAACCAGCCTTACCGGCCACCGTCATTCCATTGTACTGATAGAACAAAAATTTTCTCTATAAATCTCACTCTTGACATGTAGGATTTGCAAGTTATATTATAAATGTGAAATTATTGCTTGTTACACCCAGGTCAACTGATAAAAAACCACCGATTGGCTTAAAAATCCCACAGCTTGCCTTACATATCCTCGCAGCCTTAACACCAAGTGATATTGATTTGACTGTGATCGATGAACAGATGGATGAAATTGATTTTGAAAAACATTATGACCTCGCTGGCATATCGATAATGACTGCAAATGCACCAAGGGGTTATAGAATTGCCCAGAAGCTGAAAGAAAAAGGAACAAGAGTTGTATTCGGTGGCATCCATGCCTCGGTCCTTCCAGATGAGGCATTAAAATTTGGAGATGCAGTCGTCATCGGTGAGGCTGAAGGGATATGGCCAAAAGTGATCGAGGATTTTAAAAATAGGGAATTAAAGAAAATTTATCGCTCCGAACCATTTGATTTAAATCACTCCCCCCTACCCAGAAGGGACCTGAAACTTGAACCAGTAATTCTTGGCTATAAATGGCCTGGGTTTTTTACAACAAGGGGATGTCCTTTCAGTTGTGAGTTCTGTTCAGTGAGTGATGTCTTCGGCAGAAAAGTCCGCCATCTCCCCGTTGCCCATGTTATAAGAGATATTGAAAATGCTGATTCAAAAATATTTTTGAACCTTGATGATAATGTCGTAGGCAATCCCGGATACGCCCGAAAGTTATTCGAAGCACTTGCTCCACTGAAGATTGAATGGGGCGGGCAGAGCACAATTGGCATTGCTAAGGATGAGGAATTGCTGAAACTGTGTTATCGTGCTGGATGTCGGGGACTTTTTATCGGTATTGAGTCGATATCGACACAGGGTGCAGCCAGATTCCAGAAAACCTTGAAAACATTCCGGGAAAATCTCGATGCTGTGAAAAAGATTCAAGATGCTGGAATCCTATTCCATCCTTCTTTTGTCTTCGGCCTCGATGAAGATACCGTGGACATATTTGAAAAAACACTTGATTTTCTGTATAAGGCTCGAATCACCACCGCTACTTTCAACATTCTCACTCCTTATCCCGGGACAAGGCTCTACCATCGCCTGAAAAAAGAAGGACGGCTTATCACCGAAGACTGGGAAAAATACAATCACTCTACGGTCGTTTTTAGACCTAAAAAAATGACCGTGGAGGAATTGATCAAAGGATACCATTTTTTGAAAAAAGAGTTCTATTCATTGTCAAACATATGCAAGAGAATCATTCGTCTCAGTGAGATTTCTAATCCAGGGCTGGTGCAATTCTTTTATGCGGTATTCAACAACATCGCTGGAAGACAGATAACTTTAGAATCTGTGCCCAATAATTACAAAACTTTCGCATAAAAAAAGTCATCTTTAAATCTTCCAGCCATTTTTAAAATGATTTTCTGATCATCGCGGTGCCCGCGGAATACAATTACCTCAAGATGGCCAGTCTCATCATCCACCGTATAGAATGTGATATACCGGTTATTGCGGGCAAGAATAGTTCTTCGTGATATCACCAGTCCAATTAAATCAACCTTCATTTTCTGGAATCTCACATCCGATATCTTTACAGTCCGTTCAGGATACAGAAATTCCAGAATATGTTTTTTCGGTAAAAAACCCAGTGAATAAAGCTGAAATTCTAATTTTTTTTCCGGACTAAAATCTAAAAATGGCAGGTTCTCGTTGTACTCCGTGAATAAACCATCTGGTCTGGTAGACCTTATACGGGCAAATGAATTTAGAGTTTTCAACAATTTGAAGTATAAAACAGTCCATGGTTCGCCAAATAAA
This sequence comes from Caldifarciminota bacterium, assembly GCA_026416055.1. Lineage (GTDB taxonomy): Bacteria > Hydrothermota > Tepidihabitantia > SM23-42 > JAOAFX01 > JAOAFX01. The sequence goes on along the minus strand of JAOAFX010000034.1, from coordinate 3,945 downwards.
TCAAGCGCCCCGGATTTTATTAAATTCAAACCTTCTTCAACATCCGGTCTTACCAGCGAGAAAAATTCATCAGCATCATGGAAAGGACGGAATTCTACGATTCTTTTAAATGTTGAATATGAAAGGCTTCTGACTCTACCAAGACCAGTGAGGAGTAAACCATTTTTTATAGTGAATCCCCATTCACTCTCATTTATATCCGGTCCTGAAATCCCTATTCCCCAGCGCCGGGCTTCGTTAATATAGGCGTATAAAGGATAATAACCACCTCCATTATTCAACAGTCTACAGAAAAACTCCAGAGGATTATAAAATTTCTGGTATGCAGAAAGATAAGCCAATGTGGCGTAGGTGATGCTGTGTGCCTTATTAAAACCAAAAGAAGAAAATGCCGAGATTCTCTGCCATACTTTCTCTATATCCTCTATGGAATAACCCATGTTGTGTGCCTGCTGGAAAAATCTCTCTTTAATTTCATTCATAAGGTTTGAATTGCGTTCTTTGGTCATAGCCCTCCTTAAAATGTCGGCATCTTCAAGGCTGAAACCGGCAAAACGATTCGCCATACTCAGAATCTGTTCCTGATAAATGGGTATACCAAGTGTCTCACTAAGAATATCTTCAAGAACCGGATGTGGATAATCTATCTCTTCCTTAACCTTCAATCTTTTTAAAAATTTCTCCTTCATACCACCCTGTGCTGGACCGGGTCTTATTATGGCAATGGCATTGGCAATCTCTATAAGGCTTTCTGGCTTTATCTTTTTCAAAACCTGCCTCACCATCGGACTTTCAATCTGAAAACAGCCAATGGTATTACCTGTAGCAATAAACCTGTATACAGAGGAATCGGTGAAATCAATTTCATCTTTTCTAAAGTATAATTCAGGAAAACCGCGCACACCAAGAATATCAAGTTTTACCAGCCCGGTAATGCCAATACCTTCTTTATCAAATTGGGTAATTGGACCGGTCTGACCGGGATACAGCGGAACATATTTAAAGACCGGTTCTGGTGCAATCACAATCCCGCCTGGATGGGTGGCAATACCGCGTGGATAACCATCAATCCTTTTTGAAAGTTTAAATATTTTCCCAATCAAATGTTCACCTGAATGTTCCTCGATATTTCTCAATTCTGCAGGTGTTATGCCGAAGGCTCGTGCGGAATCCCTGAAACGAGCCCGGGTCTGAAATCTGTTTATCATACCGATGCGTACCACATAATCATTACCAAATTTTTTATAAATTTCATTTATCAGATATTCCCGCTGATTGAATTCTACATCAACATCAATGTCTGGTGGTTCACTCCGTTTCTGGTTTAAAAATCTCTCAAAAGGAAGTCTGTATTTTAAAGGATTGACTATTGAAAGACCGAGAAGATAGAGTATAAAAGAAGAAGCGGCAGAGCCACGGACATTCATACCGATACCCCTGGTTTTTGCAAACTCCTTCAGTTCATAAATCAAAACGAAATATGGTTCAAAACCCATCATCTTTATAATCTTATACTCATATTCAAGCCTTCTTTTCTCTTCCCCATTCAATTTATGATAAAATGGTTTGATAATATCAATCAAAGGCTTTTCTATTTCAGGAAATATCCATCCTTCGGCTTCTGGTATGTAGGAACACGATTCAGCGATTTTGAAAAGATTTTTAATTGCATCGGGTTGCGTATCATAAAAGTGTGTAAATTCATCAGGTTTGAGAAGATAGGATATTTTCTTATTTCCATCTTCAATTTTGAATTTTTTTATTACCGACAGGAGCTGGTAGATTTCCCTGTCTTCAGGCTGAACATAGAATATTTCGTTGCCACCGACAACAGAAATTTTTCTATCTGGAACGAATGACGAGCCTGGCTTTAAGAGAAAATAACTATCAGAAAATGAATGCGATAGTTCATCGATGGCCTTCACCGAGCTGGAGATAAAAATCAATCCTGCGGAGTGTTCCTTTATAAAGTTCATATCGAGTTTTTTAAAGGCATAATTGGTAAGAATCTGGCAGAGATTTGTATAACCGGTTTTATTTTTTGCAAACAGATAGAAAAGAGAAAAATCTGAGGTATCGTGATCACCCATTGAGATTCTCGAACCTATAATCGGCTTTATGTTATACTCCTTTGTTAGTTTCAAAAATTCATAAAGTCCGAAAAATGTATCATCAACAATACCACAGGCTGGAATACGATATCTTTTCAAAAATTCAAAAAGGGTTATAAAATCAGAACCCCCTTTGCCGTAATTGCTGTGGTAAAAAAGGGGAATGTACATAGATAAAGTGTCCTAAACCCCTGAGTGTGAAAAATAAACTGGTATTGTATTTGCAGAAAATATTGCTCCAGAACCAAATCTTGCCCGTGCACTATCAAGGGCAAGATTGAAACGATTCAAACGATCTTCACTTCCGTAAAATATTGAAGGTTGCAACCCCTCGTTCTGAAATCGGGAAAAAGAAAGCCCGATGAGCCTTACCCGTTTATTTTCCTTCAACATCTTCTGAAGCACTGGCATACAAAATCTGTATATCTTTTGCTGGGAATTTGTCCCCGATGTTAACACCACGCGTCGGGTAATAGTCTTAAAATCAGAAAATCTGATCTTTATCGTGCATACCCTCGCAACGAGTCTGTTCTGGCGCAGTCTTTGACACAGGGACTCTAAAAGTTGGTAAAATACCCCGGTTATCAATTCCCAATCTCTGGTGTCTTCAGTCAGGGTCGTCTCGTGGCTCATTGACTTCATGGTATTCAAAATCTGGAAATCACCACCAGAAATGAATGATTTGATTAATCGATAGCCCCTGCCCAAGGCAGCCTCCAGGATCCAGTCCGGGGTCTGGAAAAAGTCTTTAACATTATTGATATTCAAATTTCTCAATATCTCCACGGATTTGGGACCGATTCCTGGTAGGACATCAACAGGAAGAGAAAAGAGAAACCATTTTTCCTGTTCTGGTTCTACCATTAACAGACCATCGGGTTTGGAACGATCACAAACAATCTTGGCAATAACCTTTGTCCGGGCAATACCTATTGAACAGGGAAGTTTTAGAGTCTCTCTAATTTCTTTTTTCAAGCTACAGGCGAGATTCAAAGGTGGTCCAAAAAGTCTCTCTGTGCCTCTTATATCCACAAATGCCTCATCTATCGACACCTTTTCAACGACTGGAGAATAATGGTAAAGAATTTCTTTAAATTTCTCAGAAAATGCTTCATACTTGCGAAAATCAGGTCTTATGAAGATTGCGTGGGGGCAGAGTTTGTATGCCCTGGACACAGGGATTCCAGATTTTATTCCGTAACTTCTTGCTTCATACGATGCTGATGCTACCACCCCCCTCTCACCAGGGAGTGCACCCACGACCACGGGCTTTCCCCTGAGTCGTGGATTGAATACCCTCTCTACTGAAACGAAAAAGGCATCCAGGTCAACACATAGATACATATTTTCAGACCCTGATTCCAGATTCCAAAATCAGGATAGCAAAACTTCTAATCAATTCAGGCATTCTCCTTTTCAGAGATCCAATTTTCTGACCACTCCGATCACCTTTCCAATTATCTCAAATGGTTTATCTATCAATGGATAAGAATCATTCTCTGGTTTCAGGACAAAATTTCCATTCAACTTTTTCAATCTTTTTATAGTGGTCTCACCATCGACGATGGCTACGACTATA
>JAOAFX010000034.1:0-245 GCA_026416055.1 Caldifarciminota bacterium | reverse complement strand
CCGCCATAAAAGTGGGTCAAAATATCCCTCAATCTCTTCGAAGGCAAGATTCGGTAATCCTGCAGCAACCCTGCCCACTATTGGAATCTTTGGAGGTTCTATTCTCAAACCCCTCGCCTTTGTACGAACCTTTGTTAAAAGACCTGCTTTTACAAGATTATCTATGTGGACTTTCACGCCTTTTGTGCTCTTCAATCCTGTTATTTTTGCAATCTCCCGGATCGTTGGCGGATAACCATAATCTT
>JAOAFX010000033.1 GCA_026416055.1 Caldifarciminota bacterium | reverse complement strand
GATTACACCACCCACAGCAGGACCGAGCGCAATTGCTGTATTAAACATTGCTGAATTGAGGGCGATGGCATTTGTTAATACATCTGTTTCCACCAATTCGCGAACAAATGCCTGGCGTGCAGGTGCATCGAATGCATTTGCAGTTCCCATACAGAGGGCTAAGATCAAAATATGCCAGGGCTGAACGACTTTAAGAAATGTCAGCGTGGCAAGAATAAAAGCGAAGCACATCATAGCGGTCTGTGTGAAAAGAAGAATTTTCCTTCGGGGAATGCGGTCGGCGATTACACCAGCATAAAGCATAAAAAGCCAGGTGGGCAGTCCAGCGGCAAAGCCTATATATCCTAAATAGGCAGGAGAGTGCGTGAGTTGATAGATGAAAAACCCTTGGGCAGTTGTCTGCATCCATGACCCCAAGAGAGACACTATCTGTCCGGAAAACCATAATCTGTAGTTAGGATAGCGCAGGGCTAAAAAAGTCTTCTGCCAGGAAAATTTTTTATTTAATTGCACGCTGTTTTTTATTATTTGAGAATTATCCACTGAAAAATATTTGGGTTGCGTGTGAATGGATAATTTTCAAGCGCTGACATGTACTCACGTGGTGTAATACGGCGATTCAGTTCAGGATACCTGGAGGCATTGTAAGCAGGATAATATTGATCCATAACATTCACAAATGAGTCTTTCGAAATCTCATTTGCAATAAACTCAAGACAGTTTTTAGTGTCAGATAGTCCATTGGGCAGGACGAGATGCCGGATTAATAATCCTTTCCTTGCAATTCCATCCTCAATTACCAGATCTCCCACCTGTCTGTGCATTTCTTTCAATGCCTTTTTCACCACATCCCAGTAATCGTGTACACCTGAGTATTTTTTACCCTTTTCATTATCTCCATATTTTACATCAGGCATATAAATATCAATGATACCTTCAAGCATTCTTAAGATCTCCACTGATTCATAACCACCACAGTTATAAACAACAGGTACTGTCAAATTGTTTTCTTGCGCTATGCCTAATGCTTCAACGATTTGAGGAACCCAGGGTGTTGGGGTCACAAGATTGATATTATGGCAACCAAGTTCCTGAAGCTCGATCATCATTTCGGCAAGCCTTTCAGCAGTGATTTCCCTGCCGATGCCATGCTGACTTATATCGTAATTCTGACAATATACACAGTGGAGATTGCAGTGAGTAAAAAAAATCGTTCCTGAACCAAATCTACCCACGAGGCAGTATTCTTCTCCAAAATGCTGGTGATATGAAGAGACCTTGGGTTTGAGTCCAGCGTTGCAGTTGCCAGTTTCACCATTGAGTCTGTCTACTCCGCATTCCCTTGGGCAGAGCCGGCAGGGACTGAGCATTCTGTAGAATTGAGCAATCAATTCTTTAGTGATTTTTTTCATTCGTAAGGAGCCAGTAAATTTTGAGTTTGTTTGTTTCTTCGGTCTTTTGTAATTCCGTATCGGTAATACGCCGCACAGGCACCTTCTGAAGATACCATACAGGCGCCAACAGGATTCCCGGGAATGCATTTTCTACCGAATAATGGGCAATCATATGGTGATTTTACACCGAGTAAAATTTCTCCACAAATACACCCCTGTGGCTCTTTTGATTTTATGTTTTTGATATCAAATTTCTTTGTGGCATCAAATTGTTCAAATTCCTTTTTTAAACCAAGACCAGATTGAGGTATTTTACCTATCCCGCGCCAGTTCGAATCTACAGGTTCAAAGACCCGGTTCAATATCGAAATGGCAGTTTGATTTCCCTCTGGTTTTACTACCCTTTTGTATTCTATTGCTATTTCAGCTTTTTTCTGGACTATCTGTTCAAGGATGTTTTTCACACCGTACAAAATATCCACAGGCTCAAATCCAGTTATACATCCAGGGAGATTATATTTCCGGGCAAGGAATTCATAGGGCTTTGAACCAATGATTGTGGAGACGTGGCCTGGAAGTATGAATCCATCCACATTTACCCTTGGTGAAGAGGCAATGAATTCCAGTGCTGGTGGTATCAATTTAAAAGCTGGAATAACAAAAAAATTTTTTATGTTTTTCTCTTTCGCCTCGAGGATGGTTGCAGCAATTGTTGGTGAAGTGGTCTCAAAACCTACCCCTACAAAGACCACAGATTTTTGAGAGTTGTTTTGGGCAATGCCCAAAACGTCCCGCGCCGAGTAAACTATCACCGGGTGGTGAGCTTCAAGACTTTCTTTTGTACCTGGCACACGCACCATATCGCCGAAAGTCGTGATGATTACATCTTTTTGACTGGCAAGTTCAATCGTCCAGTCAATGATTTCCTGGGGTGTTACACAGACCGGACATCCAGGTCCAGAAAGTAATCGTATATTTTCAGGAAGCAGATTTCTTATGCCTGATCTGGCAACAGCCATTGTATGGGTTCCACAGACTTCCATAATGTTGATTGTTTTTTTTATATCTTTACCCAATTTTCTTATTTCATCCTGAACTGGAACTTTCATGGAACAAAGGATATTTTAAATCTTTTCAACTTTGTGGTAATACATAACCACCCGGTTGCGACCCGCACTTTTAGCTTCGTATAATGCTTTGTCTGCATTTTTAATCAAGTCCGAGGGGGTTATACCATCATCAGGATAGGTTGCAACTCCAGCAGAAAAAGCCAGTTTCCTTTCACCGTGCCCTTGGGCAAATTCATACATTCTAAAATTGTTTAGCAAAGTTGCAAGCATCTTCGCTGCTTCTTCCTTGCGTGTTTCAGGTAGCATCACTATGAACTCATCACCGCCATATCTTGCTACAAGATCAGTGTCTCTGAAAAACTTGTTGAAAATCTGGGCAATACGTATTAATAGCTGATCACCTGCCTGGTGGCCAAATGTATCATTGAAGTATTTGAAGTTATCCAGGTCAATGATGACGACCGATAGGTTGCGCTGGAACCTTCTTGCCCGATTCAACTCCTCGGTGAGCCTATCCCTGAAATATCCTATATTGTATAACTTCGTTAGAGGGTCTATTGAGGCAAGGTCACGCATTATCGCTAAACTAAGGGTATTCTGTAATGCAGTGGAGGCAATCCTTGTAACAACACCCACGATGTTCTTTTCCCGTTCATCAAGATGTTGATCACGATTTAAACCAACGACGCCGAACAATCGGTTTTGATAGACCAGTGGATAGCATATATCGGGGACATAGAAAGGATAAGGTTCTTTTATCCTCAAAACTTCAGATTCATTGGTGCTGAGGGGTATCCTTTTTTCCGCGGTGACTCCGATCCTGCCCTCGCCTACATCATATGTAAGTTTGGGAATCCAATCTTCATTAACTCCTTGATGAGCAACCAGATTGAGCCTTTTTTCTTTTTCATCAAGGAAAAAAAGAGTAACTTTCGGTGCATTCAGATAGTTCGTTAAAAATCCCACGATTTCCCGTGCGATTTCAATCGGTTCTAACCGTGAGGTAAGTCGGATGATTGATGAAAAAAGTAGATTATCTTGAGAAATGATGCTACGTAATTCGTTTCTTAAACTTATATTTTCCTGTTTTTGCCTGTCTAATTCATCAGTCAGGATTGCAATCTGAGAGAGTATCTCGCTCTTTTTTTGCATCCTCTGGACAACAATAATTATAATAATAATGAGCACGACAACCAGCAAAAAAGCAGCGGTAACGATGTAAGGCATGTTCAGTATCCCATTGCAATTTTACATATTTTTTTTAAAAAATCAATATGGCGATTTAAATTAAAAATAATCCTACCGAAATTGATTAATTGGTAGAAACCTCTGGCTATTTTTATGGTAAAGCATTCGTCTATTTAGCCCGCGAGAAGATTGACGAAGAGATACCATAATGATGGATAATGGTTATAGTTCGTTCCTGCCTTCAAATGCCCGTAGTATTGTGGTGGTATCGGCAAGCCCGAGGTCGCTTCCGGTGGGCAGACCCCGTGCAATCCGCGTTACTTTAATGTTCAAGGGCTTCAGCAACCTTGCAATATAAAGTGCGGTAACATCACCTTCAGTCGTGGGGTTTGTGGCAACAATGACTTCTGAGACATTTTGTTCTTTTACCCGTGCTATGAGACTCTCAATCTTTAGATCCTCAGGGCCGATATTGTCAATTGGTGAAATAACTCCATGGAGGATATGGTATAAACCCTTGTATTCACCGATTTTTTCTATGACCATAACATCTGCAGGCTGTTCTACCACACATATCATATCTCTATTACGATTGGGTGACGAGCAGATTTCACAGGGATCGGTCTCGCCAAGATTATGACAGATTGAGCATTCTTTAAGTTCCAGTCTTGCCTTTAATATCGCATCAGTCAGTTCTTTTATCCTGCCGACATCCATCTTCTGGAGAAAGAATGCGAGGCGCTGGGCGGTCTTTTTACCGATACCGGGAAGCCACTGCAATTTTTCAATGAGGTCTTCTATCAATGACATACTCCCATTTTAATCAAAAATCTTTTAAAGTCAATGCTGCTCATTTTAATAGTTTAAAATCGTTAATCTTGACAAACGAATTATTTTAATCTATAATCAATCGTGATTTTATGCCTGATTTTGCTGGCAGACAGCCTATCCCTTTCTGATTCCTGTGCTTTTGATTCACTCAAATTTGAGCAATATAAAATACCGAGGATAATAGATTTTTTAGAAACCGGTGCCCTTGATAGCATTCTGACTCCAAGACTGCTGGTCAAGCCAGCTATCTTTTTGTCCGGATTTGATGGTGTTTTTTGTTATACGCCCTATCTTATATGTACTCGGAGTTTTTTTATTGATGTGAAAGGGCATGAACCTTTTGCCTTCCATATCAATTCCCATGCTATCGATGATTATTTCAGAAGGGATTTAAATCTTGTAACCCTGCCACTCAATTTTTTTGAATCTATCGCACTGGTAAGAAAATTTACCGGTCTTGGCATCAACAGAATTGAATTTAAGACCAGGGTCAATACTTATGAAAGACCTTATTCCCATCTTTATTTCACTCTCCTCGGTGAGCGGACAATTTACAATATCGATTTTACCCGCTCGTTTAATGAATATACTGGTATTTATACCAGCGGCTTCTATTCCCGTGAGTATAAGAACTATGATGATAGTTATCTGAAAACGAATGGTGGATTTCTTAATTTTTATTTCAGTAGATTCTTACCACTCAAATTTGATGTACTCTTTACCAATGCCTCCTATGATACAATTATAAACAATTTGAATTTCAGTGATATCGCGATAACGGTGGGTGATAAATTCTATAAACTTTTGTTGTTCAGAAATAACCTTAAAATATCGGCTGCAATCAATGAAAATAATTTCATAACCTATGGAACTGCCCAGAAGTTTCTATTTCACTTAAAGAATTTTGAAAATAATATAGATATCATTATCAAGTCGAGTCGATTTCAAACTCCATACTTTGATCCATTCCGTAATGAAATATTTGAATTTAATCACAACATCACTAGTAATTTTAGACAATTTATCGCCGGTACCGATTACCGTGTTTATTATGACAATAAACGAATCTACTTTGAGCCCGGATTGAGGTTTGGCTATAAAATTAAAGATAGCCTTATAATCTCTGCCCAGCTTTTATCATTTTACCGTAAACCCGATTATATTTCTCGATATGGTAATAGCCACTTCGTTGATGCTGTTATCAGGATAATGGGCAATACAGACATCAAGGGTGAGAAAGTTTTGCACAAATCAGTAAATCTGGGATACAAAAAATCTTTGATCACTTTGTATCATGCCACAATTAAGAATCAGATTGTATACCAAAGGGAAGGTAATAATATCAATTATGTTGTAAATATTCCTGAAAATGAAATTGCGTGGATTGAAGGTTTTTTTGACATTCCCCTATTGTACAATTTTTCGGTAATGAGCGGATTAAACAACATTTTAATGGTTAATATACCAGAAGGCTTCCCTGAATTCATTTTCAAAATTGGTTTAAACTGGCAGAGAGAGACCACTCGCTCTTTTTTGAATGTTTTTTGCCGGTTTAACTTTTTAGGAGAAAGATATGATTTAACCGGTGACTTTTACAAGCCCTTTCATACCATTTCTGCTGGTTTTACACTCAGATTTCTTACATTGAATCTTGGATTCATCTTTGATAATATACTGGATAACGGCGCTGAAGATTTCCCTGACTCTTCACGAAATTTGGGCTTTGAAGTAAAATGGGAATTCTGGGATTGATATGTTTATTTTAAGGGTTGATGATCGCTTGATTCATGGGCAGGTTGTAGCAGGATGGGCACGACCACTGGGAATTGAAGAACTGATAATTGCTTCAGATACGATCAGTAAAGATGGCTGGGCCTGTAATGTTTTCCGGCTTGCAATTCCTGAAAATATAGCTTTCCACTGTTATGGCATCGAGGAGTGTGTTAGATATATAAAGAGTGGAACTGATAAAAAAAGGAGGATGTTAATTGTTGAGAAGATGATGGATGCTTACAATCTTATTAAAAATGGACTGACAGTGAATGAAATTTATATCGGCGGTCTTGGTTATCGCGAAGGTGCACGCTCAATCGCTCCGTATATCTATCTCACACCAGAAGATATTGATTATATTGTCCGGATCCATGAGATGGGCATAAAAATAACTGGTAAACAATTACCCAATTCACAGCCCATCGATGTGGTAAAAAAACTGACAGGGGTGTAAATGGTAAAGCTTGCCCTTTATTTCCATAACCACCAACCGGTCGGCAATTTTGACCATGTCTTTGAATCTGCTTACCAACATTCATACTTTCCTCTTTTAGAAACGCTTTTGAAATATCCGAAGATAAAATTTGGAATACATAATTCTGGTCCACTCTGTGAGTGGTTGTTAAAAAAACACCCGGAATATTTTGATTATCTTAAAGAGGCAATAAAAAATGGTCAGGCTGAGATTTTAGCCTCGGCTTATAGCGAACCAATCCTTTCTTTGATTCCTCCTGCTGATGTCATAGAACAGATTAAGTATTTTAAAGATTATCTTTTCAAACTTCTTGGAGTGGAGCCTATTGGACTCTGGCTTACCGAGAGGGTATGGGAACCTGGTTTGATACCATTACTCCATGAGGCTGGAATAGGTTACACACTTATTGATGATACACATTTTTTGTATGCTGGTTTGAGTGATGAGGATTTGAAATCTTATTTTCTCACCGAGGATAACGGGAAGATTTTAAGATTATTTCCAATCTCAATGAGATTGAGATATCTAATTCCTTTCCATCCAGTAGAAGAGGTAAGGGATTACTTAAAAGAAACAGACATTGGCACACCAAGTGCATTGAAGGTGCTGGGTGATGATGGTGAAAAATTCGGTGTATGGCCCGGAACATACAACTGGGTTTATAAAGAACGCTGGTTGGAGAAATTTTTGGAGTTCTTAACTTCTGAGGAATGGGTGGAGACTGTCCATTTGAAGGATGTAATAAAAAAAGAGGCACCTGCAGGAAGGATTTATATACCAACTGCTTCATACGAAGAAATGGGTGAGTGGGTTCTTCCGCTCAAAGCAGGAAGAAATTATATAGAGTTAAAAAGAAGTATTGACCACAAATATTACCACTTGATTCACGGTGGTTATTTCAAGAATTTTTTAAGCCGGTATCCTGAAGCAAATCTGATGCACAAGCGGATGCTTTATGTATCAAAAAATATAAAAAAGGATATTTCTGCAAAATTGAGTCTGTGGCGGGGACAGTGTTCCTGTGCTTACTGGCACGGTATATTTGGTGGTTTATATTTACCCCATTTACGGGAAGCGGTCTACAGAAATCTTATTGAAGCAGAGATGCATGATATAAAAACTGGTGTTGAGCGATTTGACATTGATGTTGATGGTGAAGATGAATTGGTTATTAGCACAAAGACTCTGTTTGGGATCATGAAACTTAACACGGGAAGTTTTATAGAACTTGATGTCCGCGAGCGACGCATAAATTTATTGAATTATCTTGCAAGGCGTCCGGAAAAATACCATGATTTGATACCCCAATCATCTGAGGAAGAAGGGATTAAATCAATCCATGAAATAATACGTTCAAAAGGAAAGGATCTTGATAAATATCTCATTTACGATAAATACGAAAGGAGATTCGGTATTGAACACATTTTTGAGACCATACCCTCAAAAGAGGATTTTTACTACCAGAAAAATCTTGGAGAGATTGTTTACTATGAACTCATTGATTACAAACCGTTTGAGTTTATATTTTTGAATAAATCACTAAATTTGAAAAAACATATAGCGATTGATGATGATACATCCACGATTACATTTATCTACGAAGGTTTGCAAAAAAATACAGGAGTAGAGTTTTCTCTTGGTATATTCAACCCCAATTTAAAAATCAATGGCAAATTCAGTCTATACGAACTGCAGGAGATTTTAGAGGTTGATTCTTTTACAATAGAAGGTGATGATTTAAAGCCGATAAAATTCAATATCGGAGAAAAAGTTAAGCTATTAAGCTATCCAATTGAAACTATTTCTTCAAGTGAAAGCGGATTTGAGAAAATATTCCAGGGGTTTTCAATATTATTAATCTTTTCTATTAGACCTGAAATCAGGATTGAATTATGAACATACTTCTTTTAGCACTCATTGGTGCTTTACTCCTTCTTGATAAATATGCTTTCGGTGAATTTGGTTTATCACAGCCTGTTATTGCCGGGACAATAATCGGTTCACTCTGCGGAGATGTTGCGACTGGAATATTTATTGGGGCACTATTTCAGATGGTTTTTCTTGCCAATCTGCCCATTGGAAAGGATGTACCACCAGATGCCCAGGCAGCTGGCATTGCTGGCGCTGGCTCATATTTCATATTAAAAGAGACAAACCAGAGTGAGCCGAATTTAATGGTTGTGGTTCTGGTAGGTATATTGATCTCAGTCCTGGGCAGTTTACTTGATACTATGGTGCGTAGAGTAAATGAAAAATTATTTTATCAGTTTTTGAGGGATAATAGGAAATTATATGCATGCCATTTTACCGGTCTGTTTTTTTCTTTTTTGCGGGGAATGATATTATTTTTGCCCACGTTTTTATTTGTAAACCTTTTGAAGGCACCACCTATATTGCAGACTGATTATAATAAAGAATTTCTTTTGATTGTGATAGTTTCGCTTGGTATCGCAAACGGTATTTATCTTTACTTAAAGCGAGAATCTTTTTATTTTTTAATTTTAGGAGTATTATGCACATTGGTATTTTTCGTCTTATAAGATTATTTTTGGCGAGTCTGTTTTTGCAGTCATCATGGTCATTCCATTCGCTTCAGTCCCTTGGTTTTCTGGTCACCGTAATGGGCGGCATCGACCGAAAAAAAAGGAAATTTTTACTACAGAATGGCAGGTTTTTCTTCAATACCCATCCCTATATGGCAGGATTTATCATCGGTGCGGTACTAAGAGGAATTGAGCAGGAAAACGATTTTGAAAGTTTAAAGAAGCATATTATGGTGAGTCAGTCTGCATTTGCCTCATTTGGTGATACATTTTTCTGGCATACAATTCGTCCAGGACTATCGATTATGGCAGTACTCATCGGTTTAAAATGTGGTGTGCTCGGTCCATTGCTCTTTCTGGTAATCTACAATTTAATCCATCTATTTTTCAGATTCTATGGATTTATTGCCGGATACGAGAGGGGATGGGATGTGGTATTTGTTCTGAAAGAAAAGAGATTTTTGGTTATCCAGCAGATATTTGAGGCACTCGGTGCCCTCGTCACTGGACTATTGCCCCTGATACTTATAAAAAATATGAATGCTCTTTTTATAATCCCGCTCAGTGGTATCTTTCTTGTTTTCTTATGGAAAAAGGTAGCGCCTATTTTAATCTTGACTTTTGTCTTTATTTTGGTAATAATTAACCTGATACTGCTATGATAAAAGAGACGATAACAATTTTGAATGAAAATGGCCTGCATGCCCTGCCTGCATCAAGATTTGTAAAACTTGCCGAAAAGTTTAAAAGTAAGGTAGAGCTGATAAAGGATGGCGTGAGGGTAAATGGCAAGTCTATAATGGGCATACTTACCCTTGCCTGTGAAAAAGGTGCAAAGGTAACACTCATCTGCTCAGGAGATGACGAGAAAGAGGCATTTAATGCTTTAAGACAGATACTTGAAGGACAGGATTGATGCCGAAAGAAAGAATCTTGCATGGTATCCCTGCATCAAAGGGTGTTGGAATAGGAAAGGCATTCATTTACGAAATAAAAAAGACAGAGGTATTCCAGACACCAATTCTATCTGTCTATTTAAAGGACGAGGTAGTAAGATTTGAGAATGCTATTCTAAAAACAAAAGAGGAATTACAAAGAATCAAGGATCAGATCAATCGTGAGATCGGCGAAGACTTTGGTCAATTCCTTGATGCCCAGATTATGATGCTTGAAGACGAGACCATACTTGATGCGGTGAAAAAAAGAATATTCGATGAGAAGAAGAATGCCGAATATATTTATCACGAAGTGATAAGTGAGTATGCCCGAAAGTTGAGTGAGAGCAAAAATGCATATTTCAAAGAAAGGGTTATTGATATCTACGATGTGGCAGAGAGGGTGATAAAAAATCTGTTAGGGCTGTCCCATACTTCAGTGCTTGAAGCACCACCTGGTTCAGTAATAATAGCCCATGATATTCCTCCATCAGAGGCTACACTTATCAATCGTAAGAATGTGGTCGGGATTGCCATGGAACTGGGTGGAAGAACATCCCATACTGCAATCACAGCACGCGCCCTTGAGATTCCAGCAATCCTCGGTATCGGTGAATTTGTAAGCAAGGTTCAAAATGGTGATGATGTTATTGTGGATGGTGAACGGGGAATTGTAATCATCCATCCAGGCTCAAGTCGGGTCAATTTTTACGAAGAACAGAAAAAAAAGACCATCCAGGTGACAAAGGCGTTATTGCCAGTATGCGAGTTGCCGCCGGAGACGAGGGATGGAAAACATATTGATATCTCGGCTAACATCGAATTTTTCGCTGAGGCCGAGCAGGCAATAAGATATGGTGCAATAGGCATCGGCTTATTCAGAACTGAATTTTTGTATCTGGCACGGCGCGGTAGTCCATCTGAAGAAGAACAATTTCGGGTTTACAACGCCCTTGCCCGGAAGATAAAACCCCATCCTGTTATAATCCGGACTTTTGACCTTGGTGGTGATAAGATCTTTTCTGATTACCACGAAGCAAATCCTTTCCTTGGCTGGCGGGCGATAAGGGTTTGTCTACAGGAACCAGAATTTTTCAAAACTCAAATGAGGGCAATCCTTCGGGCATCGGTTAATAAAAACATCCGTATAATGTTTCCCATGATTGCTACTTACGAAGAGATAAGGCGTGTAAAACTGATATTTAATGAAGTGAAACAGGAACTTAAATCAAAGAAGATAGAGTTTGATGATAGTATCCAGCTGGGTATCATGGTGGAAACGCCTTCCGCAGCCCTGATGAGTTCCTCACTTGCCCAGGAAGTTGACTTTTTCAGCATCGGTTCAAATGATCTGACCCAGTACACACTTGCGGTAGACAGAGGCAATGAAAAGATAAGCCAGCTATTTGACCATTTCCATCCCGCAGTTTTAAGATTGATAAAAGAAACTATAGATTCTGGACACAAAGGGAATATATGGGTTGGAATATGTGGAGAACTCGCGAGCGATCCTATAGCAATCCCGCTCCTTGTGGGATTGGGTATAGATGAACTTTCCATGAGCCCATCCTCCATACCAAGAGCAAAACTCATTTTAAGAACCCTTACCATACCACAATGCAAGGAGATTGCTGAGGAGGCATTGAGATTGAGGACAGCATTGGAAGTGAGGAGATTTTTAAATCGTGTTCTGAGAAAACAATTTCCAGGGATTGAAGATGCGATAAAATGAATGATATGAGGAGTATAATATATTCATTGCCCAACCAGATTGGAGAGGCAATAAATATTTTCAATTGTGCCTGGAGTGATGTGGCACAAAAAAATATTTTTTCAGGATACTACGGCAGGATTTTGATATGCGGGATGGGGGGTTCAGGTATCAGTGGAGATATTGTTTCAAACCTTTACCCACAATTGGATATTATTGTAAATAAAGATTATCAAATCCCTGAATATGTCGATAGTAATACACTTGCCATTCTTGTGAGTTATTCAGGAAATACTGAGGAGACTCTTTATAACTACAGAATATTACAGAAAAAAGGTATTCCGATCGTGGCAATTTCCTCGGATGGACGGTTGTTGAAGAATAAGGCATTGATGAAGATAAAAATTCCTCCTGGCTTCCCACCCAGGGGTGCCCTCGGTTATCTTTTCACACCGATACCGCTGTTATTATATCGTGCCGGTTTGATAAAAAAGAATCCAGAAGCACAACTGTCAAAACTATCAATATTTCTAAGAAAACAATCAAAAATTCTTGATAAGAAAGGTAAAGAACTGGCAAAGGCTGTTTTTAAAAAATTTCCTATAATCTATGCAAATTCAAATGCATTCGGTATCGTTGCCAAGAGATGGCAGTGTCAGTTAAATGAAAATTCAAAGATTTTATGCCATGTAAACATCATTCCCGAAATGAATCATAATGAGATAGTGGGCTTGCCTGCGCCTATAAATAGCAGGGCGGTTTTATTATTTCATAATGATCCCGGAGCATTTTACCGAAACTCTCTGCGGGTAAGGGTAATAAAAGAAATTATTGATAGAGAACTTAAAGGCATAAAATACATCGACATAAATCCTGCTGGTAAAAACACCTTGGAACAGGTTTTCTGGACGATAATGCTGGGCGACTTTTTAAGTTATCATCTTGCCCTGATGAGGAAGGTAGATCCCCTTCCTGTAAAAAGGATAGATTATCTGAAAAACCGCCTTAAAGATTTGATTTAGCTGCTACCCCTCAATTTGAATTCATATTGCCTTACTACCCAGACACGAACGAATCTGTCACGCTGTTTTGCCGGAGTGAACCGGGATTTTTTTGCGGCATCGAGCGCTGATTCATCGAGCATGCCATTACCGCTTGATTTTAGAATCTCAGCTGCAATGACACTGCCATCAACATCAACAAGCATCTTGACCACGGTCTTACCTTCTATACCGGCTTTGATTGCCAGTGTGGGATAATCCGGAGCAGGCATATATACTGGCTGGGGTTTGATTTCCACCTTAGAATACGGCACAATTTCAATTTCGGGTCCTGCCGGTCTTGTGGGAATGAAATTTTCAATCAAATCTGTGGGGTTTATTGTAGACACTCCATCCTGAGGATCTGAGGCAGGAGCAACAGGGGGTGGCGGCTTTGGTTTTGTTTCATTGTTAACCGGTTCAGCCTGTTTATTAATTTCTATCGTAATTTCATTGATTAATCCTACAATTTCATGTTTTAGTTTATATGGCTCAGGTTCGGCATAAGGAATGGTCAAAAACAGAAAGATTATCATACAGATAGCAGTTAAAAAACCAGCCCGCAAATAAATCCCATACATCTTTTTATGGTCGCTCATTGGGACCTCCTTTTCCATATAAAAATACAAATATTTAAGAAAAATATTCCTATACCCTTTGCCCAACTATTCCTTGACTTTTCTTCCATTTTCATTACAATAAAAGAAATAGTTCTTGCTTGGCGAGTTTTAAAAAACCTGCCTGCCGGACTTGACCGAATCAATTCGTTATTAAGGCTGGCATATATTTAAAGTGTGATAAACAAGGGAGGTTTTGATGAATCTTGATGAAAGGCTACAGGATGTTTCAGTGATCGGTGCTGCCGGAAAGATGGGAAGTGGTATCGCTGCATTGATTTCCCAGGAGATGTTGAGATTAAAGCTGGAAAATCCAGAAAAAATATACCGGTTGAATTTAATAGATGTGAATATGAGTGGACTGGATGGTTTACGGGATTATCTCCGGAGTCAATTCTTAAGAACGGCGGAAAAGACAATCGTCGTGTTACGGAAAAAATATAAAGATCGGGCTGACCTTGTAGAGAATGCCGAGATTGTTGACGCCTATGTTAACGATGGTATGAAACTTTTGAACTTTAGCACCGATCTTTTGACTGCAAAAAATAGCCATTTAGTGTTTGAAGCAATAATTGAAGATGAAAAAACAAAGATCAAAACTTACAAGGCACTGAAAAAATTGGTCTCAAAAGAGACTTTCTTTTTAACCAATACTTCCAGCATACCCATAGGTTATCTCGATGAGAAATCAGGGCTCGATGGAAGACTGATTGGATATCATTTTTATAATCCACCGGTGGTTCAAAAACTTGTGGAGGTTATCTGTGCACCCCAGACAAAAGAAGAATTGAAGGGTCTCGCCAGTGAACTTGGCAGGCGGTTGCGCAAGACCCTGGTTCCTGCCAACGATATTTCCGGATTTATCGGCAATGGACATTTTATGCGTGATGGGCTTTTTGCCCTTGATGAAGTCCTGCGGTTGAAAGGAAAATACAAATTCTACGGAGCAATTTATATTATGAACCGTGTGAGCCAGGATTTTCTTTTAAGACCCATGGGTATTTTCCAGTTGATCGATTATGTCGGGATCGATGTCTTCCAGTGTATTTTGAAGGTGATGAGAACCCATCTCAAAGACAAAACATTAAAACATAAATTGATTGATAAGATGATAAAAGCCGGAATCAGGGGCGGCCAGTATTCTGATGGTTCCCAGAAAGATGGGTTTTTAAAATACGATAAAAATCGCCCTGTAGGGATTTACGATTTAAAAAATGGTGAATATTTTATGATTACTGATGAATGGAAAAATAAGATTGACAAACAAATAGGACCATTACCAGAAGGATTTGCACCATGGAAGGCTTTGTTGGGAGACAAAAATAAAGATGAAAAATTGAAGAATCACTTTAGGACATTGAAACAGATGAATACAATGGGTGCTGAACTTGCCTTGAAATACTTAAAGAGAACGAAGGAGATTGCTGAAAGTCTTGTAAAACAGAAGGTGGCTAATTCTGCCGATGATGTCAACGCTGTCCTGACCAATGGATTCTACTGGCTGTACGGGCCAATAAATGAATATGTATAAGGATGCAGAGCTGATACTTTTGTATTATCATCTGCCCAAACTTTATGGCAGACCAGCAGAATCGCAGAAAATACCTTTTGCTAGCCACTGGCGATCTGCCATTTTAGTTATTCTCGAATGCCCGATTCCCTTATCGGGTTGATACTGCATCCTTAGTATTTCAGTTGAAAGGAGTCTTTATGGCTTTCTTGAGAAAAAAAATTTATGCCTGTGCAGGGTACAATACTGTAGCACTCGGAACAGGCAGAAAAGAATTCAATCCCAAGAAGCCAAGACCAGGTATTGAACATTATATTAAAGAAGCAGGTCTTGGTGCAATTGAACAGATTAGAAATCCTGAAAATATCGATGAAGGAGTGATTGGCAATTTTATTGCCGAGAGGTTTTGTAGACAGGGTAATCTTGGTGGATTCTTTCCTTTTGTACATCCTACTTTCCAGTATAAACCCTGTATCCGGGTTGAGGGTGCGTGTGATTCAGGCGGTCTTGCACTGGTGACTTCGGTTAAAACCATTCTTTCTGATCTGGCAGATGTTGTGTTATGCATTGGTGTGGAGGTGCAAAATACGGTCAAGGCATTATACGGTGCCGATTATCTTGCTGCAGCCGGATGGTACTCAGGTGAGAGAAAGGACGGGCATGCTTATTTCTTCCCTGATAAATTCTCAGAGCGTGCTGGAGCCTATATGAAAAAATTCGGTGAACTGAAAACCCGGGAGGCAATGGCACAGTGGTATGTAAATGCAATAGAAAACGCAAGAAAGAATCCTAAGGCACAGGAGTATCATAATAACAATCCTGATTTATTTAATACTGCAATGACCAAACCCGATCCCAACACCTTCTGCGAATTTTTGAATGTCTATGATTGTTCCAAAGTTTCAGACGGGGCGAGTGCATTGATATTTGCTTCAGAGGAAGGTTTAAAGAAGATCGGGGTTGATAAAAAAGATGCGGTAGAAATCGTTGCTTTTGCACAGGTACAGGATAATATCACAACGCCTCCACCAGACCTGACAAAACTGACAACCTGTGAAGTTGCGGCCAGAAGGGCTTATGAGCGTGCGGGAATAAAACCCGAAGATTTAAGTGTACTGGAGGTTCATGATTGTTTCACAATAGCTGGAATAATGGCGATTGAAGCAGCAGGATTTGCCGGTCATGGAGAAGGCGCTGATTTTGTGAGAGAAGGTAAGACACGGAGTGATGGCATCATCCCAACAAATACCACCGGTGGTTTGATAGGTTATGGCCATCCTACAGGTGCCACTGGTGTACGCCAGGCTGTAGACATTGTCCATCAACTACTCGGTAAAGCAGGTGATTGTCAGGTAAAAATTGATCCCAAACGACCTTATGGAATGCTTTCGAGTATGGGCGGGAACGATAAGACAGTAGTAGTTATGATCTTTAAGAAATCTGAGTAAAATAATTTTATAACCCGTCCATTTCATGGGCATAGGTTCAAAACTATACTATTTTGACGAAATAAGTTCCACAAACGAATATGCAAAAAAGATTATAAGTGATGCCACTGACGGTGCTATAGTTCTGGCTGATGTCCAAACTGCGGGTAGAGGAAGGTTTGATAGAACCTGGTATTCACCTGAAGGAGGTATTTACCTCTCGGTTATTCTCTTTACTGATAAGCCACTCCTGATACCGATTCTTGCCGGTGTAGCAATCTGTGAAACATTTTATAATAACTACGACATACTTCTCGGCATAAAATGGCCCAATGATATTTTTTTAAACGACAGAAAAGTAGGTGGTGTGCTCGTGGAGATAGTCGATGGAGTGATCATCATGGGAATCGGAATAAATTTGAATATTGTAAAGTTTCCCGAAGAATTGGAAGGACTGGCAAGCTCTATATTTCTTGAGACAAAAAAAAGACTTGATAAAATGATGGTATATAACGATTTGTGCCGTGAGATTGACAATCTTTACAATGCACTTAAAGAAAATAGAACGGGTGAAATTCTCCAAAAATGGCGCAATTATACAATCATGTTTGGAAAAACAGTAGAAATCGAGACACCGCTGAAAACGATCTACGGAAGGGTAATCGATATTGCCGGAAACGGTGCACTGGTTCTGGCACTTCCTGATGGCAGGATTGAAAAAGTTATGGCAGGTGATTGCCGGATTATAAAAGAGAGAAAGACATGGTTTTAGCCATGTGAAATTTACTTTTACCAGAAAGGATATGTTATGGTTTATAAAAAATACAATAGATTTTATGTCTTAAGATTACAAAAAGGAGAGGAAATCATACAGTGCCTAAAAGACTTCGCCAAGAAGGTAAAGTTAAAAGGTGCGTTTATCTTTGGACTGGGTGTGGGTGAGAACCTCAAACTCGGCTATTTTGATTCCCATAAAAAAACATATATTGAAAAAGAATTCAAAGGTGAATATGAATTTACAAGTTTCCTCGGTAATATCGCTCATCTGGGAAAGGAAGTGGTGATTCATATCCATGTGACGATAACTGATAGAGAGTTCAATGCATTTGGCGGTCATTTGTTCTCAGGCTATATACCTGCAACCTTAGAGATGATTGTTTTGCCGATTGAGAAAAAACTGAGGCGTGAAAGAGATATTGAGACAGGATTGAACTTGCTTGAGCTATGATGAGTGATAATAGTTCGGAGATTTCTATGACTGAAGATACGGAGCTGCATGATTCAAGTATATACCGGTGACGGAAAAGGCAAGACTACCGCAGCACTCGGTTTAGCTCTACGGGCAGTCGGGCATGGAAAGAAAGTTATTATGATTCAGTTTATGAAAGGCAAGATCAATTATGGCGAATTGAAATCGGCTAAACTATTAAAAAATTTTAAGATAGAACAATATGGCAGGCCTGATTTTGTTGATAAAGACCACCCGGCAAGGATTGACTTAGAACTTGCAAGAAAAGGATTTGAACGGGCAAAAGAGGTGATAAAGAGCAGAAAATACGACATCGTCATTCTTGACGAATTGAATGTGGCATTAGATTATGGACTTATTCCGCTTAAAGAAGTTCTTGAACTTCTAAAAAAAGCTCCAAAGAAAATTGAGATAATCATCACCGGTAGATATATGCCTGATGCCCTTAGAGAATATTCTGATTTGATAAGTGAAATTGTTGAGGTAAAACATTATTTCAGACAAGGTGTAAAGGCACGTAAAGGGATAGAATATTAGGTAATTTTTTATATTAAATCTTCTTTTGCTGTATAGGGTTTTGGTATTTTTTTGACCTTGACATCTGCATTTATTTTGGTATAATAAATTACTTTTAGGTTCTGGGCTAACAATTATAAACTATAAGTCTGTGAGCAAAAGGAGGCTTATGCTATTTCCGATTGAAAAGATCTGGGAGCATTACAAGAATAAATACTTGGCGATAAATATAGCAGCGCTTTATGCCCGTAAGATTAAAGATGACCAGCTGCAGGGATTGATAGATAAGAGTGTAAATCCAATAAAAGAAGCACTGATTAAATGTTCTGCCGGTAAGATAAAGTACAAATAGTGAAGGTCGCTTTAGGTATAACCGGTTCAATAGCGGGATATAAGGCATTAGAACTGATCAGGCTCTTAAGGCGAAACGGGAATGATGTCAGGGTCATACTCACTCAATCTGCACTGAATTTCGTTACTCCCCTTTCCTGTCAGACACTTTCAGATAATGAAGTTTACACTGACCAGTTTGCCCTTACCCGGGGAATTAAACATATTTCTCTAAATGAATGGGCTGATATTCTGGTTATTGCACCGGCGACTGCAAATATAATCGGCAAAGCGGCAAATGGAATTGGTGATGACCTTCTTTCCACCACAATAATTTCATTCCAGAAACCCATCCTTTTTGTTCCGGCGATGGACTCAGGTATGTGGGAGAATAGAATTGTTCAGGACAATATAAAGCGCCTGATAGAAAACGGGAAGTATGTTCTTGAACCTGGAACCGGTCCACTCGCCTCAGGAAAGATTGGGAAAGGAAGGTTTCCAGATGTTTCAAGAATCTATAAAAAAATTCTTATCTGTGCTGGAAATTATAAATCACTCAAAAGCAAGAAGATTTTGATCACCGGTGGAAGGACTGAAGAAGATATTGATTCAGTCCGGGTCATAACAAACCGTGCCTCCGGGATGATGGCGCTTGAACTCTATGAAGCGGCAATCTGCAGGGATGGAGACGTAAGATTAATAATGGGTCAGGCCGGTCTTACTGTTCCAGAAGAGTCAAACATTTTCCGGGTCCGGACTGCAATGGAAATGCTTTTGATGTTAAAAAAACATATTGAATGGGCTGATATCCTAATAATGAATGCAGCGGTCGGCGATTATAAACCGGTTAAGGAGAGTGCTACAAAGTTGCATACTGAGACGCTGACACTCAAACTTAGAAAAAATGTAGATATTCTAAAGTCTATCCGAGACTACAAAAAGAATAGATTATTCATAGGATTTTCTGTTGAAGACAGTAATATGTTGAAACGCGCACAGCAAAAGTTAAAAGAAAAAGGGCTCGACTACATTGTTGCAAATCCTGTATCCGTTATTGGTAAAAGCACAACTTCGGCTTCAATAATATCAAGTGATGGAAAGTTAATGGAGCCAGGACCGATGACAAAATGGGAACTGGCAAATTATATCCTTGATTTAGCAGTTAAATAATAAGATGTTAGACGAAAAAAGAGTTCCACCACATTCCCTGGAAGCAGAAGAATCTGTCATTGGTTCAGTACTACTCGATGAGACCGCAGTTGTAAAAGTACTTGAGATTTTAAAGGAGGAACATTTTTATTCACCGGCGAATCAAAAAATTTTCCGGGCAATAACGGATCTCTACAACCATAATATCACGCCCGACCTCGTTACCGTGACTGACTGGTTACGAAAAAATAAGATGCTTGATGAGATTGGTGGAGCAGATTATCTCGCAAATATGGTCTCGGGTGTTATAACCACCGCCAATGTAGAGCATCATGCCCGTGTCGTACTTGATAAGGCGATAAAACGAAGTCTGATAAAATCTTCGATGGATATTTTGAATATTGCATTTGAAGATAGCCATACTGCCGCGGAGACGGTCGATATTGCACAGAACTATATCTTCCAGATAAAGGAAAGGGGATTGCGTAAGGAACCGGTGATGATAAAAGTATTTATTAATAAAATCCTTGAAACTGCAGAACAGCGTCGTGGCCACCGTCTTATTACAGGAGTCGAAACGGGTTTTTATCTTCTTGATGAGTTGACATCCGGATTTCAAAAAGGGGATTTCATCATTATTGCCGGAAGACCGAGCATGGGTAAAACTGCCTTTGCCCTGAATATCGCAGCCCATGCCGCAATAAAGAATAATGTTCCTGTAGCAATTTTTTCACTTGAAATGTCTGCAGAAAGCATTGCACAGCGGATATTATGCAGTGAGGCGGGTGTTAATTTACGAAATCTCAGGCGCAATATTCTTTCAGACAGGGACTGGGTTAACCTTGCGACTGCTGCGGGCAATTTAGACCGGGCACCGATATTCATAGATGATAGTGCTTCCCTGACGATGCTGGAGTTGAAGACCAAGGCAAGAAGATTGAAAGTTGACCAGGATATCCAGCTTGTAATAATCGATTATCTCCAGATGATTGCAGGAACCCCCGGGATAAGGCAGCCAGTTTCAAGACAGCAAGAGATTTCAGAGATTTCCCGTTCGTTGAAGGCACTGGCTAAAGAACTCGATGTTCCTGTGGTTGTGGTTTCACAGCTTTCAAGGATGCCGGAGCAGCGTAAAGAAGACCATCGTCCCCGGCTTGCTGATTTGAGAGAAAGTGGGGCTCTCGAGCAGGATGCAGATGTTGTGATATTCATCTACCGGCATGAATACTATTTTCCAGATGATCTGGAGTCGAGGGGTAAGGCTGAAATAGATGTAGCAAAACAGAGGAATGGACCAACAGGCAGGATTGAACTTGGCTTTCAGAAAGAATTCACGAGGTTTACCAACCTTGCTCCGGGAAGCCTCGCTATGGAGGAGGAATTTGAACCTTTTTAGTAACATTGCTGAGTTCTGCGAATTCTTTTTGCGCAGTTTCTTTTTTCGCTGGAATCTGCGTAAACACAGGTTCCGAATCTTAGAACAAATTGACAGTGTGGGCATCGGTTCTTTGCCTATCATAATTCTCATTTCAGCGTTTTTAGGACTCGTGACCACGGTCCAGCTTTCATATCAATTGCTCGGTCTCCTTCCGAGATACTTTTTGGGTGCGGTCGTGGGACGAATGGTTTTGATAGAACTAGGTCCCATACTTACTGGTCTCATTGTCAGCGGCCGTTGTGCATCAGCAATGGCTGCAGAAATCGGTACGATGCGGGTGACTGAACAGATTGACGCCCTTGAATCGATGGCAATAAATCCTTACCATTTCCTTGGTTTCCCCAGAATAATGGGTACTTTGATTTCACTTCCGATTTTGACCGTTTTTTCTGAATTTGTTGCGATTTATACTGGTGGTTTATATGCGCATGCGTTTTTAAATGTTCCTCTTAATGTTTACAATTATGGACTGGTACGAAACTTCTATCATCGGGACGTCTTTGGCGGTCTGTTAAAATCGCTGTTATTCTCCTTCGCCATTTCGGTCTCAGGGTGTTATTTCGGGTTTAAAGTGAAGGGTGGTGCCCGGGAAGTAGGGATTGCTACAACCTATGCGGTAGTCACTGCCTGTGTTCTCATTCTTATTTTAGATTTCATAGTCGCACTTGTAGTTTTTGGCTAATGATTGAAATAAAAAATCTGTCAAAACAGTTTGATGGGCACTATGTATTGAGAGATGTTAATTTTCGTGTTGAAGATGGAAAACTCGTTGTAGTCCTTGGACCTTCCGGGACTGGAAAGACTGTGCTGCTAAAATCTATTCTTAATCTAATACCGGTCGATAGAGGAGAAGTTTATTTTGATGGTATCAATATTTTTACTGCAGGAACAAAGGATTTGTATGAAATAAGAAAAAAAGTTGGCTTTGTTTTTCAGAGCAGTGCGCTTTTCGATTCTATGAATGTTTATGAAAATATTGCACTACCATTGTTTGAGCATACATCTATTACTGAAAAAGAGGCAAAACAAAAGGTAAAACATTTACTGGAGATTGTGGGATTACCAGGCCGGGAAAAGCTCTATCCAAGGGCATTATCAGGAGGTATGAAGCGACTCGTTGCCATTGCCCGTGCCATGGCGCTTGAACCCACCTATCTTTTTTATGACGAACCTACAACCGGTCTTGATCCAGTGATGCGCGAAAGGATAGTAAATCTGATTGTAAGTCTAAAGAGAGATTTTAAAAAGAGCGGAATAGTAGTCACCCATGACCTTGAGACCGCGCAGATAACAGGAGATGCGATATACATGCTCAAGGATGGTCAGATTAAAAAGTTGGAAAGAATT
>JAOAFX010000032.1 GCA_026416055.1 Caldifarciminota bacterium | reverse complement strand
TAATCCCTATTTTTCACCCTTCAACACTTATACACCAAAAAATAATGATATTCTTGGTTTTTCAATTCATAAAAAGTTGAGAGGAATCAGTTCTTCAATACCTTGACAACCACAAAAATTAGATTAAAATTGATTATGGAGGTCTGATGAAGAAAATAGCAACATTACGAGAGTTCACCTATAATCCAGTAAAAGCACCCAGGGGTTCACAATTAAGCTGTAAGTCATGGCAACAAGAAGGCGCATTAAGGATGCTTATGAATAATCTTGACCCTGAAGTTGCTGAAAGACCTGAGGAGTTGATTGTCTATGGTGGTTGTGGTAAGGCAGCCAGAAACTGGGAATGTTATCACAAAATTGTAGAGTCATTAAAAAAATTAGAAAATGATGAGACACTATTAATACAGTCAGGGAAACCTGTTGGTATCTTCAAGACCTTTGAATATGCACCGAGAGTATTGATTGCCAATTCTTTATTAGTTCCAGCCTGGGCAAACTGGGATTATTTTCGCAAACTTGAAATGCTCGGTCTGATAATGTACGGGCAGATGACCGCAGGAAGCTGGATTTATATAGGCACCCAGGGAATAATTCAGGGTACTTATGAAACTTTTGCAGCATGTGCCCGAAAACATTTTGGTGGAACATTGAGAGGGAAATGGGTTTTAACCGGTGGTATGGGTGGAATGGGCGGTGCCCAGCCACTGGCAGTAACGATGAATGAAGGTGTAATTCTGAATATTGAAGTGGATCCAAAAAGGATTGAACGCAGGGTAAAACAGGGTTTCTGCGATGTGATGGTATATGATCTGGATGAAGCACTGAGATTGGTATTCGAAGCAGTTGAAAAGAAAATTCCCCGCTCAATCGGGCTGGTGGGGAATTGTGCAGATATTGAGCCAGAACTTGTGAAAAGGAATATCATACCCGATGTTTTGACTGACCAGACATCAGCCCATGATGAACTTAATGGATATGTTCCGGGTGGTATGAGCCTCGACGAGGCACTGGAATTGCGTAGTCGAAATCCTGAGGAATATAAGAAAATGGCTCTCGACTCAATCGCCCGACATATGGAGGCGATGCTGGAAATGCAGAGAAAAGGTGCGATCGCTTTTGACTATGGAAATAATATCCGTGGGCAGGCTAAGAGGGCCGGGGTGGATGATCCTTTTAAAATCCCGGGATTTGTTCCTGAGTATATCAGACCCTTATTCTGCGAAGGTAAAGGTCCGTTTCGCTGGGCAGCACTCTCTGGAGACAAAGAAGATATATATTTGCTCGACAGCGAAGTTCTGAATATGTTCGGTGATAACCCTGCAATCCGCAGATGGATTGAACTTGCTCAGAAAAAGATTCCCTTCCAGGGATTGCCCGCACGGATTATGTGGCTTGGTTATGGTGAAAGGGATAAGTTCGGTTTAAGAATAAATTACTTGGTGCGGGAAGGTAAATTGAAGGCACCGATTGTAATTGGCAGAGATCATCTTGATTGCGGTTCGGTAGCATCGCCCTATCGTGAGACAGAGGGAATGCTCGATGGTTCAGATGCAATTGCAGATTGGCCGATTTTGAATGCCCTTTTGAATACCGCCTCTGGTGCGTCCTGGGTTTCAGTCCATCATGGTGGTGGTGTAGGAATTGGTTATTCAATCCATGCCGGGCAGGTACTGGTCTGTGATGGCAGCATGATGATGGATAAAAGGATTGAAAGGGTTCTTACCAATGACCCGGGAATCGGTGTCGCACGCCATTATGATGCGGGCTATAAAGAGGCGATAGAGTTTGCAAAGAAAAAAAATATAAAGATACCGATGGAGAGATAGTGGAAAACTTCAAATACAAAGGATTAACTATTCCAAATATCTTTTGCATTATTTCGATTTTGTTCAGCCTTCTAATATTGAGATGTTCATTGGATGACTCTATTACTATCGTTTACGATGCTAAACCGGCTGATCTCGACCCCCATCTACGCCGTGAGATTGTCACGATGTCGATACTCAGTAATATATATGAAAGTCTTGTGATTCTTGACCCTGATATGAAACCGGTCCCCGGGTTATCTGTATACTGGGAAAAGGTCGACTCGCTGACCTGGCGCTTTTATTTGCGCGAAAATGTAAAATTTCATAATAAAAGAAAACTGAGTTCAAAAGATGTAATATATTCTATGTATCGTCCTTTTCGTCTTACCAATTCTCAATATGCGAGCCTCAAGGGTTATATCGACACAATACTTCCTGAAGACACGAATAAGATTCTGATACATCTCAAGATTCCCCATCCATTTTTGCTCTACGATATTGCCAGTATTTTTATCATTCCAGAAAACTTCAATCCATCAGATGAATCTTTTTGCGGAACCGGACCGTATCGTGTGAAGAATGTTACGGAAGATAAAATTGAACTTGTGAAATTTACAGAATACTGGGATGGCAGGGTTGATTTTGAACGTGTTATCTATCTTTTTATACCGGAAGTAGAAAACAGAATCAAGTTGTTGAGTAATGGAAATGCTGATATAATCACTTTCATCCCATTGAGTTATTTAGAATCTCTTATCAGCACAGGAAGGGTTGTTGCTACTCCAGGAGTTGCAGCACGATATATTGAAATGGATTTGAGTAAATACCCGTTCAATCGTCTTGAATTCCGTCAGGCATTGAATCTGGGGATTAATAGAAAGTTTCTTGCCGAAGAAATTTACCAAAATTTTGCGACACCAGCCAATCAGTTTATCTGCCAGGGTCTGCTCGGTTTTGATTACAATTTGCCGCAATTCTCATATGACCCTGATAGTGCACGGAAACTGCTAAAAAGGCTGGGTGAACTTCCTACAATTGAGTTTGACTTTGCTGAATCCCGTGCCTTCATTGCCCGGGCAATCATTGAAGATTTGCAGAAACTCGGTTTAAGAATCAAACCCTATTCTTTACCAGTGGAAAAATACTGGGAGAAGATAAACAGCGGAAAATCTTATTTTTATCTCATCGGTAGTGTACCACTTTCTAATGAGGGGATAAGTATATTACGCAGTAGCTTCCACAGCAGGGATTTGGAAAAAGGATTTGGAACCCAGAACAATATCAAATATTCAAATAAGATACTTGATACCCTAATTGAAAAGATGATACGAACTTCTGACCTCCGGTATTGTATGAAGTTAATCAATGAGGCGCAGAGAATTTTATTGCAGGATTTACCCAAAATTCCTGTAGTCTGGGAAAAAGAAATATACGGAATCTCGAAAAGGGTAGAGTGGAATCCAAGACTGGATGAACTGATAATCGTCAAAGAGATTAAATTAAAAAAATGAATAAGCGAGTCTTGCTAATTTTAATTATCGTTTATTATTTTATTTTCGGATGTGAAAAAAAATCTTACACCGTTACGGTCTTATACGACCGACCACCAAGAACACTTGATCCGCATATGCGCAATGAGGTTGTGACAATTTCAATTTTATCAAACATTTATGAAGGACTTATCGATTATACCCCTGATTTAAGATTGAAACCCTGTCTCGCCCGTGCCTGGCACCGGGCTGATAGTACTACGTGGATATTCTATTTAAGAGAAGATGTACATTTCCACAATGGGAAAAAAATGAGAGCTGAAGATGCGGTCTATTCATTATACAGGACAATCAGGGACAGGCCGACTGAGACCGCAAATCTCACAAGGATTGTTGATACTATTTATTCCCCAAATCCTTATCGAATTGTGATAAAGACAAGATTCCCATATTATGCCTTTCTCTCTGAACTTGACCGGATATATATTATTCCTGAAAACTATAAAGATTTTTCCTGTCCCATAGGAACCGGCCCTTTCAAAACAATTTTTGTTTCAGATGATTCTATTGTTTGTGAAAACTTTGAAGGCTACTGGGGAAAAAAATCCCCTGTAAGTAGAGGGGTATTTAAATTCATTCCGGAATTGGAAAAACGATTAAAATATTTCAAAAATTGTGAAAACTGTATCATTTACGGAGTTCCTCTACAAATTTACGATCATCTCAAGGACAGCGTGAAATTTGTTATCATTTCAGGTGTAGCCACAAGGTATCTTCAATTAAATCTCAGAAGTTATCCATTCAATAACAGGGAATTTCGCAGAGCCATTTCTATGGCAATCAACCGTGAAAAGATTAACAATGATTTGTATTACGGACTTGCTGAACCTGCAAATCAATTCATACCCAAGGGGGTGATTGGATACTGCCCTGATCTACCACCATTGATATATAATCTGGATAGCGCCCAGAAATTGATTAAAAAAACTGGCCGGCCTAAGATTCATTTCTATTACGGTAAACCGGTTGAAGAAATTGGAGCGGAAATTGCCCAATGTCTTCATGCCGCTGGAATCAATGTCGTCCGCCATCCAGTCGAAGCCGCTGAATTCTGGAATGGGGTGGAGAAGAGGAAATTCGACTTTTTCTTGATTTCATCGCTGGTGACAACACTCGATGGCATAAGCGGTGTGCTTGAGTATTTTTTCCATACGTATAACCCTGAAAAAGGAACAGGCTTGATGAACCGGTCTGGCTTTTCAAATATCAAGGTGGATAGTATCATAGGTTATGTTAGCAGGATTGAAGACCCTGACGAGAGACTGGCCAAAGCAAGAGAAATACAAAAGATACTTCTTGATGAGATGCCTGTCATCCCGATTCTGTGGGAGCCAAGGATTTATGCCCTTTCTGCAAATATAGAATTCTCCCCAAGGATTGATCAGACAATCCGCCTTGCGGAGGTAAGGTTTGTAAAATGAGAATGTCCTTCCAGAGAAAATTGACAATACTATTGGCAGGCATTATTATTGTGGTCTTCAGCATCATGGGTATATTTATGGCATCATCAAGAATAAGTGAGTTGCGCAATGAGATTGTTAACAGTGCTGAGATGTTTGTGATGCTCTCTTCCGACAGAATTGGAGATGCCTTTTTTCGTTATTATAAAAATGCCTTCTTTAAATTTCGCTCAATTGTTATGAGCCATAAAGAATTGAATCGGGATTTGAAAAATATCCAGGTCGTTGATCTTAGAGGACGTATTTTTTATGACATGGAACAGTATGAGAAAGGTTTTTTTGATACATCTCGCCCTAAATACACCAGCGATAAATTTGTTTTAGCAAACGTTAAAAAGATGGAGGTAAACATCCATAAAGATAACAATGTGTGTATCATTGCACCCTACATTGATGAATATGGGGTTCACAATTATTCTATTGTGTATTATTTTTCTCTGGGAAGATTGAATCAGGAATTAGCCAGCGTGATTGTAAGCAGTGTAGCAATGGCGCTGGCTACAGTAGGCCTCGGGATAATGCTCTCGGTGGTAATCGCACGAAGAATTACTGGCCACTTGAAGATTTTAAGCGCTGGGGCAAAGAGAATTGCCCAGGGGGATTTTAATCTTAATATAGATATAAAGACCGGTGACGAAATTGAGGACCTTGCACGGGCATTCAATTTCATGAGTGAGCGAATAAGGGAAAACATAAGAGAACTCAATAATCTGATTGAAGAATTAAAACAACGAGATCTACAGAAAACCCAGTTTCTTGCTAACATTTCACATGAATTAAGAACGCCGCTCACTGCCTCCCTCGGCTATGTCGATTACTTGGAGAAAGGGAAAATGGGAAGTCTGAATGATGACCAGAGGCATGGCTTGGGTATAATTCGAAGGAATCTGGAACGACTAAATCGTGAGATACACTCTTTACTTCTGATTTCAAAATACACTCTTGAAGGTGTTAAATTAAATCCAGAAAGATTTGATATTACAGAATCGATAGAGGCTATTATTCACGACTTTACTCCTGAAATAAACCGGAAAGGATTGTTTATTGAAAAACAGTATAAAGAGAAAAAAGTTTATGCTGATAGAAATGGTATTCACACTGTAGTTGAGAATTTAATCAGCAACGGAATAAAATTTGCCGATTTCGGTACGAAAATAACAATCAGAACCGATCATATATCTGAGGGGGATAAGGAAACTTTTCAATTCAAGATCTCCAATCATGGTCCAACGATACCTTTGGACCAGATTGAGAAAATCTTTGAACCTTTTCATCAGGTCGATGCCACAACATCAAGGAGGCATGGAGGGATTGGATTGGGTCTTTCCATCGCCAGAAATATAATAGAAGCCCATGGGGGTAGAATATGGGCTGAAAGCAAAGACGGAATCACCAATTTTTATTTTTCTATACCTCAAAGGAGGGATTTATGAATAAAAATATACTGGTGGTAGATGATGAAGATGATATCCTTGATTTTGTTGAGAGAGTGCTGAAGGATGCAGGTTATATCGTATTTAAGGCAAAAGATGCCAAAGAAGGTTTGGCCATCTTGCGGTCAGAAAAAATTGATCTTCTCCTACTTGACATAATGCTTCCAGAAATTGACGGCTGGCAGATGATGCAAATGATAAAGTCAGATGAGGAATTAAAAAAAGTACCGGTGGCAATGCTCACAGCAAGGGTTGATGCCTATGATAAGATCATCGGTCTGAAGGAAGGGGCAGTAGATTATATATGTAAACCATTCACTGCTGATGAACTATGTAAAAGGGTGAATGACATTTTTTACTACATGGAAAAGAATAATTTATGAACAACGATATTGAAAAATTACAGTCTGAAGTATATAGATATCGCATAAATCTTTTTGACCGTGCCAGTGGTTTACCGACTGTTTATGCTGTATTCGATGAACTTAGGAGAACTCTTGAACAGGAAAAGGTGGTCGGCATTTTGTACATCGCAATCGGAGACCAGCAAAGGATTGAACCGATTTTTGGCTGGGAGGTTTATGACGAATTGATAAAATTTTTTACAATCAGTGTGATGAGCGAAATAGGTAAACTCATTCCACGTTCTGCAACCATTACAGTTTCTTCATTAATGGGTGATGGGTTCTTTATCTTTTTGAGCAAAGATGAAAAAGGTAATCCTGTAGAAAAAGAATATTTGAGATCCTTATCTGCGCAATTCCGG
Source organism: Caldifarciminota bacterium (assembly GCA_026416055.1). Classification (GTDB taxonomy): domain Bacteria; phylum Hydrothermota; class Tepidihabitantia; order SM23-42; family JAOAFX01; genus JAOAFX01. The sequence continues at coordinate 15,760 of JAOAFX010000032.1, read as the reverse complement.
GAAAAACTTGGACGATTGAGAGTCGAATTTGAACATAAAGAAGTCAGGGAAAGAATCGATTTCCATATTGGCTACGGTTTATTGCGACTCGACCCGATGGTGAGAACGGAAAGATTGATTTACCAGACGATGGAGGATATAAAATATGCGGCACATTTTTCTGAAAAACTAAAAGAAAAAGAATTGTATACTGAACTGCTTGATATTCTGGATAACAATCGTCTTTACACTGTGTATCAGCCAATATATAATCTCGATGACAGCACAATTTACGGCTATGAGGCATTAACCCGTGGACCAAGGTATTCTTTCTTTGAAGACCCCGATACCATTTTCAGTTTTGCTGCAAAATACGAACTACTACCACGGGTTGAAGAGTTATGTCTGTATAATGCTATCAAGGATGCCGCAAAACTCAATACCGAATCTTTGATATTTTTTAATATCACACCAGACCAGATACCCCGGCTGATTGATGAACGATTCATTAAAACTCTTGCCGAAAGGCGAATCGATAATGAACGGGTTGTGATAGAAATCACCGAGAAATTTGCCATTCCCCATTACGGAATTTACCAGGCAATAGTGGTGCAAACAAGAGGAAGGCAATTGAAGATTGCCCTTGATGATATCGGTGTGGGATACTCAACCCTTGAGCGGATAAGCGAAATAGGTCCGGATTATCTGAAATACGACCGAGCTCTGGTGAGAGATATTGACAAAAATCTTATCCGGCAGGAATTGATAAAATCTTTCGTCCATTTTGCCCGTCGCATAAATTCCACAATCATCGCCGAAGGTATAGAAAATGAAAATGAACTTGAATTTTTAAAGGGTCTGGGAATCAAATACGGACAGGGATTTTATCTCTGCCCACCTAAATCTGCTGAAGAATTGGTATAATCAATTTGTTGGGAATTTTTCTTTGAAAAACTGGTATATTAATAGATAAAAGGAGGAAACATGAAGATATTTTTGCCATTGGGTCTTGGCATTGTTGTTTTAGGTCTGGTAACCAGATTCAATAGCGAAGAAAACAACAATGAATTAAACCTTAGCATCCCGCTTGTAGGGTTAAAAGGTGAACTCGGTAAGTGTGAGATAAAAGTTCTTGATCCAGAAGATAATGTAGTTGGTACGTTCGTAAACACGATTTATATAAATAAAGATTATTATTCATTTCCTGCGAAGATAAAATTAAAAAAAGAAATTTATGACCCGGACCTTTTACGGATAAAAGTAAAGTTCAAAAAATATGAAAAAATATATTCTTTATTCCAGCTCCAGGATAGGATGACTGTAAAGATTCTCGGACAGGACCAGTTCATTTACGGTACACCGATAAAATACCGGATTATAGTTAAAAATCAAAAGTCTGATGAACCAATTCCCGGGGCAAATGTTAAGGTCATTCTGATTGTGGGAGACAAAGAAAAAAAGGTTTATGAGGGAATGACTGATAATTCAGGGACATGCGAGACGAATTTCACGCTGGGAGGTGAGATAAAAAATGCCCGATTGAAATTCATCGTTACTTCTGAGCTGGGTAAGGATGAATATGAAGCAAGCATAAAGCTTACAAGCGGAAATATAACATACCTTGTGACTGATAAACCTATTTACCAGCCCGGTCAGACAATCCATATAAGAACATTATCGTTACAAAAACCTGGTCTCAATGCAGTAAAAGATAAAGAAATTGTCTTTGAAGTTGAAGACGCAAAGGGTAATAAGGTCTTTAAGAAATCGGTCAAGACTGACAAATTCGGAACCGCGTATACCCCATTTATCCTTGCTGATGAAGTTAACTTTGGCAACTGGGTTATTCGTGCACTGCTTGATAATGAAAAGACCGAAAAGACAGTAAAGGTTGAAAAATATGTCCTGCCGAAATTCAAGATAACATTTAAGAGCGATAAAGAATTCTACCTGCCGGGCGAAAAACTTGAGGGGAATATTGATGTCCAGTACTTCTTTGGAAAGCCGGTAGTAGATGGCAAGGTTAAAATAACAGTCTATAAATTTGATGTGGGGTTTAATGAAGAGGCGGTGATTGAAGGAAAAACGGATAAAGACGGTTCGTACCATTTCAGTTATAAACTTCCTGACTATTTTGTTGGTGAACCACTGGAAAAAGGAGATGCCTTTGTGCGGCTTGATATTGAAGTGATTGATAAGGCAAATCACAGTGAGAAGATAACAGTAACAAAAAAGATTGTCCAGAACTCTATAAGTATCGCAATTGTACCCGAAGGCGGTTTGCTCAAACCGAACCTTGAAAATAGAATATATATAGTCGCAAACTATCCTGATGGCTCTCCATGTCTTGCACGGATTGAGATGGATATTGACGGGAAAAGACAGATTAACAAAACTGATGATTATGGTGTTGCGGAGTTTGTGTATAGACCGCAACAAGAAAGGGTGAAAATCAGAGTAAAAGCAACTGATAACAGGGGTGAGAGTGCAGAAATAGAAAAAGAATTCACCCTAGATACCGGACATGATCAGATAATAATGCGGATGAAAAGGGGAATATATAAAGTTGGCGATAAAATCAGTCTCGAATTTTTGACCACCAAAAAAACGGGCAGGGTTTATCTTGATATCATCAAAGATAATCAAACAGTTCTGACCAAATCTATTGAAATCGAGGATGGTAAGGGAAATTATCAGATAACATTAACACCTGAACTTTCTGGTTCAATCTGGCTCCATGCCTATATCGTGACTTCAGGTTCAGATATTATCCGGGACACAAGATTCTGCTATGTCCATGGGGCAAATGATTTGATGATAAAGGTTGAACCCGATAAAAAAGAATATCTACCCGGCGATGATGGCGAGATTTTGTTTACGATTACGGACAAAAATGGTAAACCAAAGATCGCAGCATTGTGCCTTGCAATTGTAGATGAAGCAGTATTTGCCGTGAGCGAATTACAACCAGGACTGGAAAAGGTCTATTTCACACTGGAAAAAGAAATTATGACACCCCGCTATGAAATCCATGGTTTTGAACCAGCAAATATTGTCCGGCAACCAGCGATAGATGAGCGGGCTGAGATTGTCATGTTTTCAACTCTGACTCCCAAAGAGCCCTTTCCTGTGAATTACACAACACCAGTCGAAGTAAATGAGAAAATCGCACAGGCATTTTATAAAAAACTCTTTGAACTCCGTGAAAAGTTACAAAAAGCGCTCAATAAATACTATGACCGGTATCAAAATTATCCCAGGACCGAAAATGCTCTTAAGGAATTTATAAAAGAAGGATTCTTAAAAGAAGAAGACTTGCTTGACCCGTGGAATCGTAGATATCGCATCACCTGTGGAGACGAGTATTTTACTTATTTCACCATTGCCTCTGCTGGTCCGGATGGCGTATTCGATAACGATGACGATGTAACTGAATGGGACAGAAGACGCTGGCGAAGATTTGAAGGACTGGCAGAAGAAGGGGTATTTGCGATGCCTGTACCAAGTGTGCAGAAGAGTGCAACCATGGATAAAGTTTTTAAAGAGAAAAAAGGTCCTGAGGAACCACGGGTACGGGAATATTTTCCTGAAACATTTATCTTTGAACCAGCAATCATCACCGATGCCCGGGGTAAGGCGAAGATATCTGTGACAATGCCCGATGCTATAACGACCTGGCGGATGACGATGTTTGCATCCACCCAGAAAGGTGAACTTGGCTCGAATTTAGCCCAGATAAAGGTATTTCAGGATTTCTTTGTAGATATTGATTTGCCTGTAGCATTGACCCAGGGTGATGAAATATCAATTCCAGTTGCGATATACAATTACCTACCAAAACAGCAGAAAATAAGGTTGGTCTTGGAAAACGAAGGCTGGTTTGATATACTCGGTGAAAGGGAAATCACAAAAACCCTGAGTAAAGATGAAGTTTCAGTTGTATATTTCCCCATATGGGTAAAGGAACTCGGGTATCACTCCATCACTGTGAAGGCTTTTGGTGAGGTAAAGTCGGATGCAATAAAAAGACAGATTTCAGTTCTGCCTGATGGTAAAAGATTTGAAAGTATAATTTCAGACCGTCTTGAAGGGAATGTAATCAAGAAAATTGGGTTTCCTGCAAATGCCATACCCGGTGCAAATTCTTTAGTGCTCAAGCTATATCCTGGTATATATTCCCAGGTTGTTGAAGGTCTGGATAAGATGCTCGGAATGCCTTATGGCTGCTTTGAGCAGACTTCTTCGGTTACCTATCCCAATATTCTGATTTTGAATTATCTGCGACAGACCCAGCAGATTAAGCCTGAGACTGAGATGAAGGCAGAAGGGTATATCAGTATTGGGTATCAGAGATTGCTGTCTTTTGAAGTAAAAAATGGTGGATTCTCTTGGTTTGGTGATGAGCCAGCAAATAAGATTCTCACTGCTTATGGTCTTATGGAATTCAACGATATGAGCAAGGTATATGATATTGACGAGCGTGTGATTGAACGGACTGCCCAGTGGCTAAAGGAGCAACAAAATAAAGATGGTTCCTGGTCTCCGGACAAACAGTACCTCCATGCTGAAGCATGGGGGAGGATTCAGAATAACGAAATTTTGCCCACCGCCTACATCGTCTGGGCACTTGCAGAGGCCGGTCAGAAAGATGGTTCAGCACAAAAGGGACTTGATTATTTAAAAGATAAATGGGAGAAAGTAAATGATGCTTACATACTGGCGCTCATCGCCAATGCCTTTGTTGCCATGGAACCCAAAACCGAGACTACAATCAAGATTCTCCGTAAACTAATTGATATGGCAAAAGAAGAAAATGGTGCATTATACTGGGAATCAAACCTTCCTTCAATCACATTTACTGAAGGTAAGGGAGCAGATATTGAAGCAAGCGGCCTTGCAACTTACGCCTTAGTAAAATCCGGTAAATTCGCAGATGCTACAACCAAGGCATTGACCTATTTAATTCGCTCCAAAGACCCTAGTGGAACCTGGTATACCACCCAGGGAACGATCATCGCCTTACGTGCACTCGTTGCAGCACTGGGCGGCGTTAGTGAAGATGTTGATGCCACGGTTATTGTATTCCATAATGGCAAAAAGGTAAGTGAAATAAAAGTTGATAGACATAATGCAGATGTGATGCAACAGGTCGATTTAAATGAAAACCTTAAAAATGAAAACACTGTGGAGATTCAACTCAAAGGCGAAGGCAGTTTCCTGTATGAAATTACAAGTTCCTATTATATTCCGTGGAAGGATTTACCTAAACCACCAATGCCAATCTTTGCAATTGATGTGAACTATGACCGAAAGCAACTGGCAATCAATGACTTAGTCAATGTTGATGTTACTATTAAACTATTAAAGAACGGCACTGCCCAGATGGTGATGATCGATCTGGGAATTCCACCCGGATTTGAAGTCCAGACACCGACCCTTGATGAATATGTGAATAAGAAAGTTATTCAGAAATACAATTTGACCCCACGCCAGATAATCATCTACATAGAATCAATCTCTTCAGGTAAACCGATAAAATTAACTTACAGCTTGAAGGCTAAATATCCAGTCCGGGCAAAAGTCCAGTCTTCAAGGGTTTATGAATACTACAATTCCGATAAAGAAGTGATTGCTGAACCATTTGAGATAAGGGTGGCAAAGAACTGAGACCATAAAAACCGTCCTGATTTTACTGCCAGGAAAAAGATTGACAGTAAATAAGTTAATATAATCACTCCATGGAATTAATCCTTCTTGTCTTTGCCATTTTTGATGTAGATATTGAATGTAAATCCTATCAGCTTTAAGAAGGCTATGTAAAATTATGGCTTCAGATTCCACTGCAATATATTTTTTCTCCTCTGTCAACCAAGATTTATTCTATCGCAATCTATCCTGATGATAAAAGTGATTCTGTCATAAGAAAAGGCAACAAGGATATGAGAAAAATGTATTGTTATAATTCTGAACAAATTATTGATTATTTGCCGTTGTTTTTATATCCCGGTCATTTCGCCTTTGAATTAAATGCTATCGTGGGAAACAAGAAATTGACTGAGACTGCTCCATTATCCGAATAATCAAGTTTAATCAATACACACAACTACCAAATTTTTATCTCCTTTAGCAAATTGTGTATATCCCACAAAATAAACTTCACCTGAATAGACATTTACTATAATTTTGCCAGAATCAATACCCGATTCATTTTTTAATCCTGAAAAGTGGCACCCACCATATTGTGGGTGAATTAATCAGCGGAATAAAATGTGCATGGATACCATGTAAATGCAAAACTGAAGGTTTGCCCTATATTGATGATGAAACTCTTAAATCCCTCTGCAGACTCAAGGCACGATTCAGGTCATCAAGTGTGATATAACCGAGTTCAATCATTATCTCACCAATTAATTTATTTTTGCCACTATACCTATTCATCTGGACCCAGCGCGCCTCATTCACCTGTTTATGGGTAATAACGCCGAGGTGAATCAATATCTGGCCGATGCTACAAATGTGCTCCATATTTTATCCCGGGGGATGGGGTTCATCCCCCGGGATTTTCCGAAAGGGGGTTTGTTACTTAATCATCTTTCGTATACTGTTTTGCTATCCGTTTCGTTATTATGTCTTCGTCTATCGATTTAATCCTCTTATTTTAGCACTATCTCAAAAGAATTACCTTCTCTACCTTATTGAAACCACCCGCCTCAAATTTTATAAAATAAATGCCGGTACCAAGCTGACGACCGGTGTCATCTTTGTTATTCCAGACAAATTCATACTGGCCAGGTTTAACATCGCTATCAACCAGAGTTCCCACCTTTCTGCCTGTAACATCATAAACAACGAGTTTTACCCTTACTGGAGCCGGTACTGAATACATCAACCGGGCATTACCCCTGACCGGATTGGAACCCGAAAAGGTAAATTTGAGTGGACTTGGAGCCTTATGTTCAACTGCACCAACCGGACGAACCCGGAATGAATAATAACCATCAGTCGGTGCGCCAACCGGGTCACAGCCGGAATTAGGACTTACTGCCCACCTGTCACGCGCCCAGAGATAGTAATCAACAAGGGTATTCAAAGGCTGGGTTGGAATCGTTGCCTGATAAACATTACTCCCCTGATGAACCATTGCCAGCCTCTGCCAGGCACCAGAATTTATCCGGTAATACAGATACGCAGAATCAACACCACTGGCATCAGTGATTGTGGAACGCACCGGGAATGGTCCGGTAAATGATGTATCCGTCCATCTTGTAGTATTTGTGAAATAAGGTGGTTCATTATCGGTTGGAACAAGAATTCTAAAATTGTCAATCCACCAGTCCGCGTAATCATTGAAGAATGTGTAAGCATCAACTGCAAAGCGAATCTTTACATTATTACTGATATAGGATGATAACGACATCTCTACTTCTCTCCATGGAATTGTATCACCATCCATCCAGTTATACCGCCATAATCTTGTCCAGGATGCTCCGCCATTCGTTGAAATCTGAACCACAGCACTATCCAGGAATATACCCTGTTCAAACCGGTATTTATGCCAGAATTTTAACTGGGGATTATTAAACTGGGTGAGATTAACGCTATTTCTAAGAGCGAGCGTCATTATGTTATTATTCACCGCTCCGCTGTATGCAGAATAGGGTGGTGAGTAAGATTGATTCGTTGCACGGTTCCAGTTCCCAGTCCTATCCCAGTAATTCAAGAAACTATCAATCCCTGAACCATATTCAAAATCATCTTCATAGATTGCGTAGGGTGGCGGCGGCGTGCCAATCTGAATTGAATAAAATACCGTATCATCAAAGTCAAGTGTATCATGGGAACCATCAGAATGAATAATCAATCCAATCTTCGCAACATGACCCTGGGGTGTGAGTCTATGGGCGGTGAATGTATATGGATTACCGGAATTTGAAGCAGTCCCCTGGGGCGGAATTGTACCAAAATTGTAAAAACCATTATTGATGGTGACAAAATTGTCATAAGACCTTAGAGTTCCTGTGGTATTAGTTCCGGTTTGGCCACCGAGATTTTTTACATTTACTACCATTCTTGCCGTTTCACCGGGCTCAATAAGACCATTATTATTGCCACCCGGTGGCGGGTCAGTAATCTGGGTGCTTAAAATAGAAATATAGGGTTGATTTACTGTTGGTGTTGCCTGAACCGCTCTCCAGGCATTGAGTCTTCCCCAGCCATAATTGTTATTCGGATATGGTGCACCCTGGGAAGGTTGATCTGCAGTGTTTAGCAGAATATCGTAGATTACATAAGGTGAGAGTGTTGGATTTTTCTGGCACATTAGTCCGATGGCTCCAGTGACATGTGGTGTTGCCATTGATGTGCCCTGCCAGGACGCATATCCACCACCAGGAACACATGAGCGAACTGCTACACCAGGTGCAGAAATCTGTGGTTTTATCAAATTCCAGTCACTTCTTAACCAAGTTGATTGATTATTGAATGGTGGTTGGTTTGGTGAAGGACCACGGCTTGAAAAATTAGCAATATTGTCTAAGCTATCTGTAGCACCAACACCGATAACATTTGAATAGTTGCCAGGCACACCCACAGTGCCTGGATTTGGTCCTGAATTCCCATTGGCAAATACCGGCACAATTCCAATAGAAATGTAAGTTCTGGTAATTGGGTAGAAAAATGTATCAGCACCACTTGGACCACCCCAGGAATTTGAAACTGCTTTTATGTCAACAGAATCCTTCAAATCCGCCATGAATTGTAACCCTTCTGCACACTGGGCGTATGAGCCAGAACCACCTGAATTTAAAACCTTTGCGGCAACGAATTTAGCATTGAATGCAACACCAATATCTTCTGCAAATGGACCTGGTCCATCACCACCTAAAATTGTTCCCATACAATGGGTACCATGACCATGGTCATCGTAAGGTGTTGAGGAAGGTGGCAATCCCCTCGCTACCTTCCAGTATCCTGTCCATTTCCCCTGTAGTGCGGGGTGCGTATATTCCACACCAGTGTCGGTCTCACCAAGGATTATTCCCTGACCCGTATACCCTGCAGCCCAGCAGGAATCTGCTTTAATTTTTCTTATACCCCAGGTAGTCGCCCTTGATGAAATTGCTGGTACATAATCTACGTCAACAATTCGAACTTCGCCATTATGCGAAATCCAGCCCACATCAGGGCGTTTAGCTATCTCTAAAATAACTTCCGGCCTTGCCTCAAGATGGAAACCATTTATCACCCAGAAACGCTGATGGACAATTGCATCATTTCTGCCGGAAAGCAACTCAACCAGAGGCGCTTGACTCTTTTCAGCAATCTCACGATAAGTCTTTATCCGTTCTTTAATCGGATATGCCTCCATTTCTTCATAAGGATAGGTCTCTTTCATTACTACAATACAGGAGACCATTTCATCTGGTGCTGCTTTAAAGATTTGCTCATTAAGTTCAGTGGTGAGTTTTCCCTGAATTTGTGGTGGAACCAACACCACAATTAAACCAAAGATTATAAGCATGAGTGACCCCCTTTCAGCAATGGGCAGGATCCGGTCTTAAAACCAGAACCCTGCCCTTTCTAATTTATCTTGCAAGAACAAATTTACGGACCAGTGTTCCGTGGTCAGTCTCAAGATAGCAAAGATAGACACCACTGGCGCACTGTTTTCTGTCATCAGCAATTCCATTCCAGACTACTGTCTTTATGCCTGGTTCAACTTCACCATTCACAAATGTCTTCACAAGACGACCAGCAATATCATACAATACAAGCTTTACCCTCATTCTCACCGGAACCGAATATGTAAACTTAACATTCCTGCGGAATGGAGTTGGCAATCCCGGTGAAAGAGATATTTTCTCCATCGGTCCGGGTCTTCCTGATTCACCAATGCCTACACCCGGAAGACCACGGAATCCCAAAACCTTAACGAGTGCACGTGCAGGATTCTGAGCAATTACCAGCCAGTAATTACCATCCCTCGGGTCGTATTCAACACCACGCACATTCCAGCCAGGGATTTCCATCTGGTTGAGAATTGCACCATCGCTCCGGCGTAATTCATAGAGTCTGATTGCAACTAATGAGCCCGAACCACCACCAAAATGGGTATAAACAAGCAAAAGTGTAGTATCAGGACCATAAGGTTCTATCGCCATACCACGGGCACCAAGACTATCGCTCGCAGGAACATTGAAACTCGTAACATTGCCACCCAGGGTATCGCAGCGATAAATACGGCTCGGAGTGAGACTGGTTCTTCTGTCGGCAAGGTATAATAACCGCTGGGATGGAAGCCAGGCAAGTCCAGTGGGATATTCGGGTGCCGGATTCTGGAACTGTCTGAGAGCGGTTCCACTGGTGTTGATCTTGAATACCCTGCGACCGTTCGGATATGCCTCATTCGGGTCTGCAGCAAACCAGAATGTATTATCATAGGCACAGTATTTTATATCAGTACCAAAGGTATCAGGTGCAGATATATACCCTAAGTAGGTTGCAAAGCTGTCTGAAGAATACATATAGATTCTTGTCTCATAGGCATTCGTAACATACAGCCGGTTATCACTGGGATTATATGCAGCACCATATAGGAAATGCGTATCACCCGGTGCAATCTGGACTACCTTTGGACCCCATATGACCTGAACTTCACTCTCTCCAATCTCCAGATCAAACGAAATATCCTGAGAATAGCCACCACTCCCACTCAGACGTAGGATGAATGTGATGAATGTACCTGGGGGTGTAGATGCCGAGATTGAGAAGCTGAACTGGTCTGCGGCATTGTGTGCTGTGCCCCCAACCGGAATATTTCCAAAGGTTCCGAGTGAATCAATGAGCGTGATATACGGGCTTGATACCCGTAATACACCAGTGCAGTTTGTGACTGCTACTCCGGAGAGATTCTTTAAGGTATCAATGAGATAAACAGTCTCACCAACATCACACCGGCCATTGAAATTTCCACCCGGAGGCGGGTCATATATTTGATGGCCTGTGATGTGCAATACCGGACTTGTGCTCGGACCGAGTCCACCGGAAACGACGAGCGCATAAGGCTGGTTTGTGCCCTGGGGAACATTCGTGCCCGTGACCCTGATCGTCCAGTTGCCGATCTCTGGTACATTCCTGCGCACACACTCTTCAACATTACGAGTATCTGCTGAACCACCAGGAGCAGACTGACCACCACTGTAGACATTACCACGATACTGGGTTCCAGTGGGTGAGGTGACAAGCAGGTCAAGATTATTCACAATTGCTGGATTTACACCCGCTGATGCCCAGTAGTCGGTCCACACCAGGGTGATTTTTAGTGGCTCAGATTGGTTATTTACCGATAGAACAAATTCATCGTATTGACCGGTGGAGACACTATCATAGGTAACCCAGAGCCTGCGCACATCACCGAAGAAGTATAATGCATCATCTAAACACACCCTTCCCCAGCCCGCAGTATCTTCAGGGACAGAAGCACCGATAATATCGTTTGATGCCGAATTGATGATTATTGCTTTAACAAGAGAGGCTGGAATAAATGACCAGGCATTTGCTGGTGTGGAATCTCCGGTGGGATAAAATCCCTTGGCAAAATATTGTCTGACTAGTGCTCCACACCCACCAATCCCTGGAGTCGCCATACTCGTTCCAGCCATTCCAAGATAACTGTTATTGTATGAACCGGCTGAAGACCATATGAACTGTCCACCTGGAGCAACGACCGTCGGTTTTAATCTATCACCATTTTGCATACCACGGCTTGAAAAACTTGAAATATATCGGGCATTTAATGCTGGATCACAGGAGCCAGCAGTGATGATGTTCTTTGCTGTGCCCGGCGCACATACAGTGCCTTGCCCGGGTCCATTATTACCTGCAGCATAAACAATCAAAAAGTCGCGATAAGTCCACATGAACTGATCGGTCTGACTCGCATAGGAATTATAGGTGAAATCGTTTTGATATCCCCAGGAATGTGTCTGGACTCTTGCTGCACCACCGGCATTGCCCTGATAAGGTGGAAGATAGAGATTGCTTGCAGTAGTCGGCACTGATAGAGAACCGGTTGAGGTTCCAATATCCATGAAAAACATCTTTGACTTTATCGCCATACCATCGTTGGGACTCCTGCCTCCAACATAGGAATCATCACCACAGATTGTTCCGGCGGTGTGTGTCCCATGCCAGCTGCCCCCTGCAACATCGCCAAATGCCGCGCTTGAACCAGTGGGCAGGAGATAGGCAATTATCTTGCGATGGGTAGGATAGTTCCCCCAGGTATTAAGCGGGACTGCTGGGTCCCGGAACATATCGTGGCTCGTCAAAATTCCTGTGTCGGCTGTGCTCACCACCTGACCTTCACCCCTGATCCCTTTATTCCATACTTTACGATACTTCTGCTTCCATGTCTGGACTACCCATTGAGAACCCATGTTTACTGCTACGGGTTCAACCCAGGGTTCAATATACATCACTTCAGGGATCTGGGCGATATTTGATAAATTTTTCAGGTCGGTTCTTACAGTAATAATCTTGACCATCTGGTCAACCGCGACCTCAAGAATTTCACAACCTATTTTCTGAAGTCTATTCTTTACGATAAATTCGTTTTCCTCATAAAAAATCTGAATCCGGATGCGGTCTTCATTTTTCATCACTTTGAAATTTGTGCTCAACTTGAATGCGGGTTCATAATTGCCTATCCAGTTCACGAATGGTAGTCCTTCAATTATTGCCTTTTTGCTGGCATCCATCTTGGCGATAAAGGCATTAAATGGTATGTATTGAATGAGTTTGACACCATAAGATTCTATTGTTTGTTTCATTCCTTCATAGACCGGACCTTTGAAATGGATAAGATAGTAGTCTGATTTACCACTTAGTTCTGCTGGAATCTCGGGAAGACTTATCCTCGGATTGAAATAATATCCGGCAATTGAGATATAATCATATTCTGGAAGGTATGCGGGTGTATAGGTTCCTGTGTGGTGTGAGACCAGACAGGGGTCAATAGTGCTCACTAGTAGTGAAACCAATAATACTTCCATTTTACCCCCTTTCTTGATATGGGTGTCCAGAATCCAATAAAATGCAATACTTACCAGTGCACTTGTTGAATGTTATAATCACTTTCGATGCTTACAGGTGGTACATTGTACCTGACGCCGTAAGAACCAATAAGTAAAAAAGGACTCAATTCGATGCAAATCAATCTATGAGCGGATGAAACTACGGTATCAACATTAATCCCATATGCAGTGTCACCCCAATTATGCGTCAGCACGGCAAAACCAAGAGAAACCATACGCTCAACTTTCGTACAGGAATAAATCGGATTCATTTTCGAATTCTGGCATATATTATCAAAGAACTACTCCCCTCATGGGAAAAAAGATTCTGGACACTCACACTTTATTATAAAATACATTATGGTCATTTTGCATAAATATTCATAAAAAACAAAAGAAATTTCGTAAGATTTATGCGCTATAAGTACTATTGACAAAACTTAAAAAATTTGTTAATATTTTTCCGCGGATTGCAAATGAGGGTAGCACTTGCCACGAAACTTAAAGCCATCGAGGAGTACCTAAAAGAAAAAAAACTCAAATCTGTCGCCCAAAAATACGGAATCCATTATGCTACATTGAGCAGGTGGATAAAAAAATACAGTGAGAATGGAATAATGTATAACCGTCCATGGAATAGACTTCCATCCTGGATTGAGGAAAGGCTGATGCTTTTAAAAGAAGCCCATCCTGATATGACTTTGGAACAGGCGCAAAGACGATTTTTAGATAACGGTATTAATCTTTCACTAAAGGCAATTCATGATACCTGGAATAGATATGGACTCGTAAAAAGGCTAGTCGACGATCCTTTTTCTTTCTTTGTTCCGGACACAGCTGAGACAAAAACTTCTCTTGAATATATTCGTTATCTATTAAAAGATAAATCTTACAGCAATTTGAAAAAAGCCGCAAAAATTCTTAATTCCCTTCCAGGTATTCCTTTGCATCAGGAAGACATTCTTGAAAAGATTCCTGAAAATTTACTATCTCTAAGAAGGAAATTTGACAGACTATACACCCAGTTTTTGAAAATTTCCACACCAGAATTTTATAGAAAAATCCACAGATTGCGTTTAAAGATGGAGAAGAAAGGGTTGCGCTATTCAGCAATCGTTGCTGGACTATCTGAAATCCTTGCTCTACACTGGATGCGCACCCCGAAGAAAGAGATAGAATTGAATGAGCATCTTAAAAGACTGAAAGGCAATCTCCGTGAGCCAGTTTTGAATTTTCAACTAACCTTTCTTGAAGCCACTGCACGGATAGAACTCATGGAGATAGATACAGCAAAACGCCTGACACAAAAAGCCTTAAGATTACTGAGACACCTTCCGTATGCCTCTTTCTATGAATCTATAGGCGACCTGATGACATTTATGAGCGATTATCGCCTGGCACTGAATTATCATCTTAAAGCACTTGAGATGGCTAAAGAAGAGGAGATGAAAAATAGATTGTATTTTAAAATCGCTCTTAGCCTAGTAATAGATGGCAGACACCGGGAAGCAATAAAATACCTGAATATGGCGAAAATAGATTATAAAAATAAATATTACGAATCCTATAACCTTGCTTATGCCCTTGCCAATCTTGGTCTGGGCAGGATTGAAAAAAGTTTATATTATCTGGAGAAGACTCTTGAAAAATCAGAGAAAGAGCAATTCCGGAATACGATATTTACGACGATATGTTGTTATGGCGCAATCAATTGCGCATTGGGAAAACAAGAAGAAGCACGGAAATTACTCCAGTATTATTTAAAACTCATTAAAAAATATGGTTTGAATAGAGAAGCAGATATTATGGAAAATTTGATTAATCCGGATAGTCTACCGCTGCCATTGAACAGGGTGCCCACCGGTCATCTTGTATATCTGCTAAAACTTGCAAAAAAGAGTATGAAGATAGGTGATTATAAACGTGCCTGGAATTATGCGCAGAAATATGGTATCAGGGGTTTCTTTCACAGATGTTTACTTTATCTTCCTGAGCCTGCTCAAAATATGTTAAACATGGGTAAGAATCCGGCATTACCTCGCTCTTTTTTACAACTGCCTTTATTCAATACCGAGACACCGGTCTATTATATAAAATTTCTGGGCGAGTTCATTTTGTATAAAAATCAGAAGCGTATGCGGATTAAACTGAAGCCCAGAGAAATTGTTTTTTCAATTTTTCTCGGACTTAAGGCATCAGAACCAGAAAAGGGAATTGCAATTGATGAGATCTATAACAATTTCTGGTCCAGGAGCAAAAATCCAGATGACAGATTTTCTCACTTGCTTGTAGCCATGAAGAAAAAGTTAATGCTTCCAAAGCATTTTCTGGTTATGCGGTCCCAAGCCAATTTTCGTGTGTTGATAAATAAAGGTTTTTATATCAATACTGATTACGGAGATTTTACATCTGCCCTTGCCCGGGCAAAAGCGCTTGAACGTGCTGGTGAATGGGAGTTTGCAAGGAAAGAGTATCTTTGGGCATTCAAACTATTCCGTGGAGAGCCATTCAAAAAGAATTTTGATAACTGGTCAGTGGATATGAGATTTAAGATTTTGACCCAGTTTGAGACTGAAGCGATAAATTTTGCCAAAAGCTGCATTGAGCATGGGAATAAAGCGGATGCACGAAAAATTTTGCAAAAAGTTTTAAAAATAATTCCGGATTCAGAAGAGGCAAAAAGATTGCTGGATGGTTTAATTGCAATG